>CALLII010000165.1 GCA_938009745.1 uncultured Flavobacteriales bacterium | reverse complement strand
ATTTAGATTGGCCAATTTACAGTTCTTTAAGAACAGATTCTAAAAAAGATAAATTAGTAAGGAAAATTTTTAATGAGAAGGAACCTACAAAAGCTCTACCACTTCCAAAAAAAAAGAAAGAACTAAAACCTAAGAAAACTGAATTAAAAAAGACGAGCACAAAAAAACTTAACTAAAACCAAGTATTTTAATCCCAGACAAAATTTATAAAAACTGCGATAGATTTTAAATTATCTTCGAGTAAGAATAAGAATTAAAAAAATATCAACTCACATTATAAATAATAGAATTCCAGCAATGTTGAAACGTCATAGTTTAAATTTTTTATCACTTGTAGCTTTGTTAAGCCTAGCCTGCTCTAATTTAATCTCGCAGTCTGCTCCTATTTCTATTGATGGAGAATATAGCGATTGGACCTCCTCAGTAAAATCTATTACTGATTCACCAGAAACGATTAGCGGAATAGATTTACTAGAACTATCAGTCAGCAATGACGAAGATTTTTTATTCATTCAAATAAAAACGAATGCCGAATTTGACCTCACAGAGAATCTAATCCCACACAATATTCGTTTGTATATAGACACAGACAATAATGATTCTACGGGATTTGCAGTTCAATCTGGTTACGGATCGGAATTGGGGATTATTTTTACTAGTCGGTATGCACATTACAATGTAACTCCATACAGCCGAGTTGATTTTTCTGATTTTTCATTTCGTGTCTCCCCTACTGTTACTTCCAATATTTTTGAAATGGCAATAAAAAGAGATGCAATTCCTGATGGAATAAATCCACTTTTTAGGGATTCTACCATAAAAATCCTATTAGTAAACAGTGCCAATGGCGACCAATTGCCAAACAGTGGTCAAGTATTTTCTTACACGTTTGACAATACTCCTACTCCACCCTTAGTTCCTATGAACCTTGCAAAGGAAGATACCAATCAGGTAAGAGTTGTTGCTTATAACGTATTACAAAGCGGACTGGATGACCTTACACGAATCCCAGCATTTCAAAGCATAATTACTTCGTTATCTCCAGATATTATTGGATTTACCGAATGTTGGAATACCAGTTCAGCAACAGTCAAAGGTTTGTTGGATTCTTGGCTTCCAACTGGCGATACAAACGGATGGTATGTGGCAAAAAATCAAGCAAGAGGTCTTATTACTGCTTCTAGATGGGAAATAACTCAAACTTGGAATTCTTTAAAAAATCAGTTCCCTGTTTTGATCAATTTACCCGAACGATTTGGAACCGATTTTCTTTACACAAATGCCCATCTAGGTTGTTGTGACAAAGATGGACCAAGACAAGAGCAAGTGGATGCCTATATCGAATTTATATTGGATGCAAAAACAACAGGAGGAATCATTGATCTTCCTAAAAATACACCATTTGCCTACGGAGGAGATCTTAATTTGGTAGGGTACGCGCAACAATTAAACACTTTGGTTACAGGAGATATTCAGAATGTTGCTACATACGGAACTGGCGCTTCTCCAGATTGGGACAATACCAGTCTGGCGAATAATTTGACTCTTCAGAGTGATCTAAGAATGGATTATACCTACAGAAATGACAATGGAAGTTATCCTCCGGGGAAACTTGATTTTATTTTGTATTCTGATGCCGTAATGACTGCCGAAAAATCATTTGTATTACAAACTGAGGTTATGTCAACTTCAAGGCTCCTACAATACAACTTGAATAAAGACGATACACAAACTGCCTCTGATCATTTCCCGGTAGTCAAAGATTTTTCTATTAACCCACCAATTGAACCTACTACATCATCCAATATTGTTGTATTCCCAAATCCCGCAACCGACCAAATTACTATTCGTTTTAATGAAACAGGTAATTTCACCATCTTACTTTTTGATGCTTCGGGAAACAGAGTTTTATTCAATGAAGTGACTATTGAGAGTGAAGAAAACGAAACTTCGATAGATATTAAAAACTTAAGTTCTGGAGTTTATCTAATTAAAATAATCACAGATGATGGAAAAGAAATTGAAGTAAAGAAAATTATTAAAATTTAATTTTTCGGATTCTCTATTTATTTAATAAATAAAAAATCACTATTTTTAACTAACCAACAAATTCAATTGAATTTGTGTAATCAATAGTTGAAATGAAAAACTTGACTCTTTTAAAAAATAACTCCCTTAGGATTACTTCATTTTTTTATCTAACAATAATTGCAATTCTATTTTTTGTTGGCTGTAACAAAAACTCCAATCCTATTGACTTGTTTAACAAAGATGGGGGAAACAATGTGTGTGACATTTCTTCGGAAACAGGTTACACTACATTAACTCACAATGGCATAACCAGAGAATACATTTTAAAAATTCCTTCTACCTATGATACAAATGCAAAGTTGCCATTGGTAATAAATTTTCACGGTTTTGGTGGCTGTGCTTCAGACCATGCTAACTCTGTAGGGGATTTAAATACAATTGCCAATACCGAAAAATTCATAGTTGCTTATCCACAAGGAGTGCCTGGAGAAAAAGGAGATTCGTATTGGAAACCAACCGGAGATGGGAGTCAAAACATCAATGACAATGACGTGTTTTTTACCAAACAACTCATTAATCACATAGGTAGCAATTATAAAATTGACACCAACAAAGTATATGCAATAGGTTATTCTAACGGAGGAATGATGTCCTATGGTTTGGCTTGCTCAAGTGGAGATGTTATTGCTGCAATTGGCATTATGTCAGGTATTATGCTACCCGAAACATGTAACACAACCGATTACACATCTGTTATTCATTTTCATGGAATTGGGGATGATGTTTTGCCTTACAATGGAAACACAGATTATCAATCAGTTCAAAGTGTGATTAATTCTTGGTTAACACATAATGGAATTTCTTCTTCTAGCCTTACAACCAACTCACTTAATAGTGGAAACGTTATTCAAAAAGTATATACAGGAGGAAATGGAAATACCTCTGTAGAGTTATTTACTATTAATCAAATGGATGGAAAAACTGGCGGTCACGATTGGTTCTCAGGCAACATCAATGGAAAAAGTACCAATAAAATACTTTGGGATTTTTTATCCAAGCATAGTCTAACCGATTAATTTTATTGCTTATTATGGCATTACAAACGACCCATAAATAGGATCATCATAAGCACCATTTACTGCATAATCGGGATTATAAGTTTTGGTTCCTGAGTTCGTTTTATA
>CALLII010000164.1 GCA_938009745.1 uncultured Flavobacteriales bacterium | reverse complement strand
TTCTAATCCTTTGTATGCATAAGATTGAAACCCAAATGCAGTTTTATAAAAATGAGCTGCTTGTTTTGCATTTCCTACAATAAACTCTACATAATCAGTTCCCAATAAAGGCAAAAAATCTTGTGCTCCTTCAAATATTTTTTCTAATCCGTATTCTACGTTTTTAATCTTATCCATTTCTTTAATTTTAATGATCTAACCAAGACTTAAAATAATCTTCGTCTTGTAATTTTATTGCTTCTTCCGTTATCATTAATGGTTTAAAAGTATCTACCATTACTGCTAACTCTTTTGTTTCTTTCTTTCCAATACTTTTCTCCATAGTTCCTGGGTGAGGGCCATGAGGAATTCCAGATGGATGTAAGGTAATTTGTCCTTTTTCTACATCCTTTCTGCTCATAAAATCTCCTTCCACATAATACAATACTTCATCAGAATCGATATTACTGTGATTGTAAGGAGCTGGAACTGCATTTGGATGATAATCGTACATTCTTGGTACGAATGAACAAATTACAAAGGCACTTGTTTCAAATGTTTGGTGTACAGGAGGTGGTTGATGAACTCTTCCTGTAATCGGTTCAAAATCGTGAATCGAAAACTTATAAGGAAAATTATATCCATCCCAACCTACCACACTAAAAGGATGTGCAGCATAAATATATTCGTGAATCATGTCTTGCTTTTTTACTTTTAACAAGAATTCTCCTTTTTCGTCAAATGTTTCTAATTCTGAAGGGCCATGTAAATCTCTTTCGCAAAATGGTGAAGATTCTAAGTGTTGCCCAAAATAGTTTCTATACCTTTTTGGAGTGTAAACAGGATGTTTAGATTCGACAATAAACAACCTGTTGTCTTCCGTATCAAAGTCTATTTGGTAAATCATTCCTCTAGGAATAACCAAGTAATCGCCATATTCGAAATCAATATTTCCGAGCATGGTTCTTAGTTTTCCAGTTCCTTCATGGATAAAGATTACTTCATCACTATCCGTGTTTTTATAAAAATAGTCGGTCAATGATTTTTTAGGAGATGCCAATACTATATGGCAATCATTGTTCATCAAAACACATTTTCTACTTTCCAGAAAATCATTAATTGGTGGAACTTTAAAACCTTTAAGAGCTAAAGATTTCATGTTTTTAGATACAGCAATTTTTGGTTCTACTGAGTATGATTTTACTACTTCTTTAACCTGTGTAGGTCTTTGTGTATGGTAAAGTAATGATGACATTCCATCAAACCCAATTGTTCCGAATAGTTCTTCGTAATAAAAACTTCCGTCAGGCTTCTTGAAAACAGTGTGTCTCTTTGGAGGGATATTCCCCAATTTGTGATATCTAGGCATACTTAAATGTAATAAATTAATAGGAAAACTAAATGAAAATGGGCGTAAATTGCCCGTTTACTCAGGATTTTTGATAATCACAGAGAGCTTTAACGAAAATATATTTTCCCAGCTTGTTTTCATTTAAATAGTATCTTTTTAAAAAAGAGTTTAACTCGTTTCTTAATTCAGTATAAAAATAGTTAAAAATTACATCAACTACGAATGATATAAATCACATTTTATTGAATCATTCCATTAGTCGGAAGAGCAGCATTAGGACAGCTTTTTTCCATTCCTTCCATTATTTCTTGTGGATCTATGTTTGAAAACTTCTCGTTTTTAGAAACTTCATCAGAGCAATTAAGCACTTCCATGATGTTGTCTTTTTCTTTGTCATACATTTCTAGGCACGCACATCTTTGCTCTACAGCCTGCTCTATCAATGGTTTTTCTTCACCACATTGTGATAATAATAGTGTTAGAAATGAGATGCAAAGTAATTTTTTCATGTTTCCTTTTTTGATGTAATTAAAAATAGGAATTATTTTAAAATGAATGGCATTTTTAGGCGTGATTTATCCCATTATATTCCTTAATTTTGCAATATGGAAGACAAAAAAACTGCACTTAGCGAATTAGGAGAATTTGGATTCATCAACAGATTGATGGAGAAGATTAAAATTACGGATAAATCTGTAATTAAAGGAATAGGGGATGATGCTGCTGTAGTAGATTTTGGGGATAAAAAAACAGTAATTACTACTGATACTTTAACAGAAGGAGTTCATTTTGATATTTCGTATACACCACTTAAACATCTTGGATATAAGGCTGTTGTAGTAAACATGTCTGATATTTTTGCAATGAACGCTCAACCTAAAGTGATTACGGTTGCACTTAGTTTCTCGAGTCGTTACCCAGTTGAAGCAATTGATGAATTGTACGAAGGAATCTTACTTGCTGCAAACATGTATGGAGTGGAAGTAATTGGTGGAGATACTACTACTTCTTTATCAGGATTGATTATAAATATTACTGCAATGGGAGTTGCAAACGAAGAAGATATCGTTTACAGAAACGGAGCTAAAGAAAATGATTTGTTGGTTGTAACAGGTGATTTAGGTTCTGCTTATGTTGGTCTACAATTATTAGAAAGAGAGAAAGAAGTTTTTAAAGCTAATGATAAAATTCAGCCAGATTTAGAAGGAAACGACTACGTTTTAGAAAGAATTTTGAAACCTGAGGCAAGAGCAGATATAATTGAATTGCTCGAAAAAATGGAAGTTAAACCAACCAGTATGATTGATATTTCGGATGGATTAGCCTCAGAGATATTCCATATTTGTACACAAAGTGAAGTAGGTTGTAGTATTTACGAAGAGAAGTTACCAATTGACCCTCAGACAGTTTTAACTGCACAGGATTTTGGTATGTCACCAACAATTGTTGCGCTTAATGGAGGTGAAGATTATGAATTACTTTTCACGATAAAGCAAGAAGATTTTGAGAAAGTAAAAGGAAATCCTCACATGAGTATTATTGGTCATATGACAGATAAAAATGCGGGTGTTAATTTGGTAACAAGAGATAATTCTTCACAACCACTTACAGCTCAAGGTTGGGATGCTTTTTTGAAAAGAGAATCGGAAGAAGAGTTTAAAGGAAAAGAGGAGGAAGAATAATTAACTCATCAACTCAATAATCCCCTCAAAATCCTCATTTAATATTTTCCCATTAAACCATTCTTTCTCGATAGTAGAATTGTATTTTTCGTAGAAGTTAATAGCAGGTTCGTTCCAATCTAGTACTTGCCATTTTGCAAGGCTTACATTTAGTTTTTGTGCTTCTTCTAGGTAAGCTTTAAACAATAGTTTCCCAATTCCATGTCCTCTCAATTCTTCTTTTACAACAAAGTCTTCTAGGTAAAGCATTTTTCCTTTCCAAGTGGAATAAGCCATGTAATAAAAAGCGATTCCTACAATTTGATTCTCTTGCTCAGCAATAAGAATATCGAACACATTGTTGTCAAAATCAGTTTCGTAATCCGCTAAAGTAACAGTTACTTCCTGAGGAGCTTTTTCGTAAAGTGCTAATTCATTTACTAAATCAAGAGTTCCTTGTAAATCTTGTTTAGTTGCTTTTCGAAGGGTTGTTTTCATGAGTTGAAGATAGGAAAAAATGAGTTTCTATAACAGTCACCCTTCGATTCTTTCGCTATCGCGAAAACTCGGGGTTCAGATTTGCATAAAACTGCGGGCTGAGTGATTTTTGGAAAAAATTGTATCGAAGTCCAACTTAGAAATAAAAAATCTACTTCAATAATTCCTTCGCTATAATCAAATCAATAGGAGAAGTAATTTTAATATTTTCGTTATTTCCAACTACTGGATGAATGTCGTGATTGTGAGCTTCAAATACCGAAGCATCATCCGTAAATTTACGCGAGTAATCTTTAAAGTAAGACTCTTTAATCATCTCTGCATCAAAATATTGTGGTGTTTGAACTTGCTTAATGAAACTACGGTCTACAATTTCGTTTCTGTGCTCATTTATATATCTTAAACTATTAACTGAGTCAATAACTGGTATTGCAGAAAAGTGCTTTTGTGTTGCCAAATAACATCTTTGTATAGTTGATGGAGAGACCAAAGGTCTAACAGAATCGTGAATTCCTACAATGGCATTATTGGGAACTAATTCCAGTGCATTCTTCACAGAGAAAAATCGTTCCTGACCACCTTTTACCGTTCTGTGCTTAAAGTTAAATTGATATTCTTCTATTAACTCTTCCCAGTATTCGATATAATCGGGATGGAGAGAAATAATAAATTGAATGGAGCTATCGGCTTCTAAAAAACGCTCAATAGCATGAAATATAATTGGCTTGTTATGGATTTTAATAAACTGCTTTGGTAAAGGAGAATTCATTCTTTTTCCTACCCCACCTGCTACAATTATTACAAAATGATTTGGTTCCATAACTAAAGGTAATAAAAAAGGAGAGCCTTTTGAGCTCTCCTTTTCATTAAAAATATTTCAAGTGAAATAAAATTTAGTATTAAATAATAAGCATTGCATCACCATAAGAGAAAAAATTGTACTTTTCTTTCACAGCTTCTTTGTATGCTTCCATCACAAAATCGTAACCTCCAAAAGCACAAACCATCATTAATAATGTAGAATATGGTGTGTGGAAGTTGGTAATTAATCTATTTGGAATACTAAACTCGTAAGGAGGGAAAATAAATTTATTTGTCCATCCATCATAAGGTTTCAATAAATTATCCGAAGAAACTGAAGATTCAGTAGTTCTAACTGTAGTTGTACCTACAGCACAAACATTTCTTTTTTCTACGATACCTTTATTAATTATATCACAGTTTTTTTGACTAATATAAGCTCTTTCAGAACCCATTTTGTGTTTAGTTAAATCTTCTACTTCCACAGGTTGGAAAGTTCCCAAACCTACATGAAGTGTAACTTCTGCAAAATTAACTCCTTTAATTTCTAGTCTTTTTAGTAATTGCTTACTAAAATGGAGTCCTGCTGTTGGTGCAGCTACAGAACCTTCATGCTTAGCATAAATAGTTTGGTAACGCTCTTCATCAGATTCTTCTACTTCTCTCTTTATGTATTTAGGAAGTGGAGTTTTTCCTAAATCTCTAATCTTTTGTTGAAACTCTTCGTAAGAACCATCAAATAAAAATCTTAATGTTCTTCCTCTTGAAGTTGTATTGTCAATTACTTCTGCAACTAACTCTTCGTCTTCACCAAAATACAGTTTGTTTCCAATTCTTATTTTTCTTGCTGGATCAACCAATACATCCCAAAGTAGACTTTCTTTGTTAAGTTCTCTCAACAAGAATACTTCAATTTCTGCACCAGTTTTTTCTTTGTTTCCGAACATACGAGCTGGAAAAACTTTCGTGTTGTTCATCATCAATACATCTTCCTCTTCAAAATAATCGATAATGTCTTTGAATTGCTTGTGCTCAATTGTTTGAGTAGCTCGGTTCAATACCATAAGCCTTGATTCATCACGGTTAGGAGCAGGATATTCCGCTAGTAACTCATCAGGTAAATCGAATCCAAATTTTGATAATTTCATGTAAGTTTATTTTTAAGAAAACAAAAATACGTTTTTACTAGCTTTTTTCCTAACGAAGTTAAGTGTGAATTCTTATTTTAAAACTAGTTACGGAATACCTTTCGTTATTAGTTTTAGAAAGGTTTTATTTAGTTCACCTCTGGTGTAAATTCTGAGTCGAAAATTTGATCTTGAATTTCTTCAATTGAAAGAGCGTTTTCTACCGAATACTCACCAATTTTTGTCCTTCTTAAATTTTCTAAATATGCTCCGTTATTTAGTTTTTGTCCAAAATCGTGAGCTATGGAACGGATATACGTCCCTTTACTACAAACTATTCTAAAAGATACTTTTGGCATTTCGATTTTAACTACTTCAAATTCATGAATCGTAATTAATTTTGGTTTTAAAATTACTTCTTCGCCTTTTCGGGCCAAATCATAAGCTCGTTTTCCTTGTACTTTTTTTGCGGAAAAAATAGGAGGCATCTGATTGTTTTCACCAATAAATGTTTTGGAACAATCTAGTATTTGCTGTTCAGTGATATCCGAATAATCGAAGGTTTGGTTAATTTCCATTTCTAAATCATAACAAGGAGTTGTTGCTCCTAGTACAATTTCTCCAGTATATTCTTTGGGTAATCCTTGAAAACCTGAAATGGTTTTGGTCTTTTTTCCCGAACAAATAATTAATAAACCAGTAGCTAATGGATCCAAAGTTCCTGCATGCCCAATTTTATAACGCTTTTTTTTTGTTTTACGGATAAAGGCTCTTTTTAATCGATTAACTGCTCCAAAAGAAGAAATATCTCCTGGTTTATCTACTAAAAGTACTTCGCCATCCGTAAAATTTAATGAAGCCATAGGTTATAAAAAAGTATAAATTATTGCTGCTATTCCTACAACAAAACAATAAATAGAGAAATAATAAAGCTTGCTGCTCTTCACTAATTTTATCATCCAAGTACAGGCAATTAAGCCTGTTACAAAAGCGAAAGCAAATCCTAAAATATATGGTAAGTAACTCACAGTATCTGCCACTGCTGGCTCTTTAATTAAATCCAATAGGTCTTTGGCTATTTTTCCAAAAATTAGTGGAACAACCATAAGGAATGAAAAACGTGCAGCTTTTTCTCTGTCAATTCCTAAAAGTACTGAGGTAGAAATTGTAGCTCCAGATCTAGAAATACCCGGAAGTATCGCAATCATTTGAGCAATACCAATAATAAACGCATTTGTAAAAGTGAGGTTTTTGTTCGTTTGTTTAGCTCTATCTGCCACAAAAAGTAGAGCTCCTGTTACAATTAGCATAAAACCAACTAACATAATTTGACCTTCAAAAAAAGTCTCGATTAGGTCATCATATTTTAAACCAATAATTGCTGCTGGAATCATTGAAATAACGATTTTAGCCGAAAATCTAAATTCTTCGTTATTCTTAAATTGAAATAATCCTTTGATTATTTGAATAATATCTTTTCTGAAAATTACACAAGTACTTAGTGCTGTTGCAAAATGCAAAACCACTGTCATGGTCATGCTATCTTTTACTTCTGCCCCAAATATTGCTTTTACGAGCTCAATGTGGCCACTGCTACTTACAGGTAAAAACTCGGTTAATCCTTGAACTATCCCAAGAATTATTGCTTCTAATATGCCCATTTAGGAAATTATTATTTTTTCTCAGTCTTTTTAGGAACTTCAATTTCATCTGTATCAATTAAATCTTCTTCCTTTTTAAAAACTTTAATAATCCCAAGTAATACAATTACGTATCCAGACATTACTACGAAAGGAGCAAGTGTTAACCTTCTTTCACTAAAAATATCGGCACTATACTTAGCTGGATCATCAGGATTACCTCCTGACATTAGCATGTATCCAATGATAGAAATTATAAGTCCACCAACAATTAAAAAGTAGTTCTGCTTTGTAAAATATATATTGTTTTTCATAATCTGTAATTTATCTTTTGTATAATTCATCCTGACTAAGTTTCAAGTACTTTTTCATTGAGAAAAAAGTAGATCCAAAACTTACCAAAACTCCAATTCCTGTTATAATAGCAAACATGATTAAGTTGGTATTCATGTTTTCGGGTTTAAACACCAGCTCACCTATGTAAGAGTTGTAATTCTCCAAGAATAAACTCATTACAATATAAATTAAAATTGCCAATAAGGCTGACATAATTCCTTGTGTGATGGAATTAAGTAAAAATGGTTTTTGAATAAAACTGTGTTTAGCGCCAACAAACTGCATGGTTCTTATTAGGAATCGTTTAGAGAAAATAGCAAGCCTTATGGTGTTGTTTATTAATACTATAGCTATAATTATAAGAATGCTACAAAATCCTAAAGCATACCATAATCCGTTATACAAAGTTTCATTAATTGTAAGAAAATGAGCTTTGCTGTAGGAGATTTCTGAGATAATATCTTCGTGCTTTTCAGTTAAGTTTTGTTCAAAAAGTTCTACACTATCAAGCACAGCATATTCTTTTTTCAAGGTTAAATTTACACTGTTATAAAGTGGGTTTCCTTCTGCAATTTCTTCAGCTAGTTCGCTTCCAATTTCTTCTTTAATGCTTTCCCAAGCTTTTTCTTTTGGGATATATTCGGTAGAGTTTACTCGGTAATCCATAGCGATTTCCTTTTCTACCTTTTTCATTTGGCTTGTTTTGGCATTTTCTCTAAAAAAAACATCTATTTCAATTTTTTCTTTTTCTTGCCCATAAATTTTATCCAAACGCATAATTGCCATTCCAAAAATAAGGAGTAAAAACAGGATAAACGCCATACTTATCGTTACATAGAACGAAGTGGTTTTATACCTATTTTTTTTCGGCTGACTCATACACAAATGTAGAAAATATCCCAAGGCTATAATAAAATTGTCTTCCTTTTTTTATAATATTAAAGAGATTTAACAAACCAATGAAAGAATTACTTGCAAAACCGGCATCTAAAAACAACAGTTTAAAAATTGTTGAACTAGTTGGCAGTGACAAAAACGAGTATAAAAAGCTTGTAGAAATTGCCCTTGCTAATGATGGAATTATGAGCGATAAAGCCACTTGGGCCATTACTCATTGCCATGATAATAAGTTAGGTTTTTTCTCTGATTATTTTCCGCAATGGGAAACAATATTGGCAAGTAAGGTATATTCAGATTCACTTAAGCGAAGTGTTTTAAGAACTCTTCAGTTTGTTGAAATTCCCGAAGAAAACCAAGCATCAATTATTGATTCTTGTTTTGAATTACTAGTCGAAAAAAAATCGGCTGTAGCTGTGAAAGCTTTTAGTTTAGGTGTTCTTGAAAATATGGTAAAACTATATCCTGAACTTAAAAACGAATTAATATCCTGTATAGAATTACTGTTACCAAACGCTTCCTCTGGACTTAAAAATAGAGGGAAGCATATTTTAAGGAGATTAAACAAGAAAACCTAGTTGGTATAAATCTCTCAAAAGAGCCCCATAATTACCCAAATTTTTTAGACCTTTGGGTTCTAAAGAAAAAAACATGGCTAAGGAAAAAAATTCGCAAATTAATATTTCGGTAAAAACAGATGAGCATAATGTTCCTGAGAAAATGAACTGGACAGCAACTGATGCTAATATTGAAAATAAGGAATGTAAAGCCATGATTTTATCCGTATGGGATAAGGACGATAAAGCAGCATTACGAATGGATTTGTGGACCAAAGAAATGATGGTGGACGAAATGAAAATGTTCTTTTACCAAACTTTAGTTACCATGGCAGATAATTTTCAGAAAGCTACTGGCGAAGATGAGATTGTTGAAGATTTAAGAGATTACTGTGCTCATTTTGCTGATAAAATGAAGCTAGAACAAATGAGGTAATTCTCAAACCAAATTTCTTTTTCTACCTTTATTGGGTATGATTAACTGGATAAAATCTAAATCAATTTCATTGCTAACCATTGTATTTATTTCTTTGGTTTCGGGATTATTGGTATTTTCTGTTTTACTTAAAGAAAAGGGAAATTACAAAGTAATTGCCAGTGATGGAATTGGTTATTATTCTTATTTACCAAATACTTTCAACAACTATTCATTAGATAATCAGACACCTGACAATCGTTTTTTTAATGAAGTAAACGGAAAAGGAGTAAACAAATACTACTCAGGAACTGCAGTTTCTATGTTCCCATTTTTTGTTTTAGGTCACGGAATGGCCAACCTTCGTGGGGAGAAAAATGAAGGTTTCGCACTTTCTTATCAAGTAGTTATTTCGTTTGCTGGTTGGTGTTATTTATTGGGTGGATTGCTCTTTTTTAGAGGGGTATTAAAGCTGTTTGGCTTTTCTGAAGCGATAATTTCTGCTTCTATTCTAATCCTATTTTTTGGAACCAACTTGATGGTTTATGCTCTTTGGCAACCTTCCATGTCTCATGTTTATTCGTTTTTCTGGGTTTCTGGATTTTTATTTTTTATTAAAAAATATTCGATAAAAAATAATAAATCAACACTTTATTGGGCAGCTTTGTTTTTAGGAATGGTTGTTTTAATTCGTCCGTTAAATGGAATAATCATATTCGCAATTCCTTTTATATTAGAGTCAAAAGCTAATTTCAATTCTACTTTAAGGAGTATATTTTTTAAAAAAAGACTTTTGGTTTCAGTTCTAATTGTATTTGCTATTCTATCCATTCAGTCTGTTTTTTGGTATTTGCAATGCGGTAAACTTTGGGTTTGGAGTTACGGAAATGAAGGATTTGAATTTGCTAATCCTCATTGGATTGAGTTTTTATTTAGTTTCAGAAAAGGTGCACTTATTTACTCGCCAATTTTGTTTCTTTCAATTGCTGGAGCTATTGTTTTGGTTCGAAAAAACAGATTTCAGACAATCTCTGGAATATTATTTTCCATAGGATTAATTTATTTGTTAAGCTCATGGTGGAATTGGTATTATGGACCATCTTTTGGTCAAAGACCTTTGGTAGAGTTTTATGCTTTTTCAGGAATATTAATCGCTTATTTTATTAATTTTTTGAATTCTAAATGGGCTCAAATTTCAGTTGGAATTTTGGTTATTGGTCTCGTTTCATTGAACTTAATTCAAACCTATCAATTTCAAAAAGGAATAATTTCGAGCTGGGATATGAACTGGGAAAAGTATCAATACACTTTTTTAAGAACAGATTCTGACTTTGAAAATAACCTTGGAGGTAATAACGACATCATGCTTTACAATGCTGACATTAAAACTGTTTACTCCAAGGAATTTGATTTTGAGTATCGTGAAAAACCAAATTCTGGAAGTAAATACGAGAGGTTAGATAAAATAGAAATTGGTTACAGAGATTACTCAAACAGAGAGTTTAACTTTGATCATCAAATCATTACTAATGAAGAGTTTATTTCTTCAAGAGGAATTTATATTCAGGTTGAAATGGATGTTTTAGACAAAGAAATTACCAATATAAACGAAGCTTTATTTGTAGTAGATATTACAGATTCTAATGGGCAAAACTATCATTATTATACTTTCCCTATAAGAAGCATTCCAGCTCAAGAAATAGAGCAATGGAAAACTGAATATTACAATATTGAAATCCCAGAATTAAGAAATTCTGGAGACAGAATTAAGGTTTATGTTTGGAATAAAGAGAAAGAATCCTTTTGGATTGATAATGTTAAGCTAAAGGTTTTAGCAATAGACTAAAGCTACTTAATTTCCAGAGAGTTTACGATTTCTTCAAATTCCTTAGCGTAATCATCAAACGTATTCTGAAGTGCTGAGCAGTTCACTATAAACGATTTATCATCCTTAATGGTAACATACAACTGAGCGGTTAGCGGTAATCCTGCAAACAAGTAATTATACCTTACTTTTTTATATTTAATTCCATTAATAGTTTCGTAGCTAGGTTTTTCAGTTTGATTTAACTCCTCAAACATTCCTTCAATCATTTTTAGGTTCAAATCAAAAAACTCATCTAATTCTTTATCACTTGTTGTCCCTACAACAATGTTCACCATTTCCTGAAATTCATCCATTTCATTAGTTGGAGAAAGTATATGAAGTACCCTTAATTGCTCATCTTTAGCAACTTCCCAGCCTACTGGTAAATCAAGATCAACAGGGAATGAGTTATTTTCTTCAGGAATAACTACTGCCTCAGGAATTTGTCTATCTAATTGATTTGTATTGTCTTTTACTTCAGTTTTATCTCCACAAGAATACAAGATTGAGAGAGTTAAAAGGATTAGAATGGTTTTTTTCATAGGTTATTTTATTACTCAAAAGTACTCAAATTTAATGTTCTGGTTGTTTACTTTATTTTTTTTAAAGGGAAAGAAAGGATTGCGAAATTTTTTTCGTCAAAGAACATATGATATATTTAAGCTTTTAAAAATAAAGCTTTGCTAACCAATAATTATGAATAAAACCTTTAAAACAATACTATCTCTTGTATTTTTCACTGCTATTTTTAGCTCTAGTTTTTCTCAAGAAGGAACCTACGTAGAAGTTCGTGACTTCGAAACATGGGCTTCTGCAGGATTGAGACTTAAGCTAAACAAAAAGTGGGAGTTAACACTTACTGAGCAATACAGATTAAAGACTAATTCTTCTGTAACCGATCAGTTTTTTACCCAAGTCGAAGCAAATTACATAGGTTTAGATAATCTTGAGCTTGGTGGTGGATTTCGATTTATAAGAGAAAATGACAATGTTGGGAATATACAAGGGTATGAATCTCATACAAGATTTAACCTTGACCTGGCTTATAAACATGACATCAGTAGATTTAAAATGTCATACAGATTAAGATACCAAAGCAAAAATGAAATAGGTGTAAGCAAGGAAGAAGGCGATTATGCAAACCAACATTTAAGGCTTAAATTAGGAACTACCTACAAGATTAAAAATTGGAAGCTGGACCCTAAAGTCTCAGTTGAGATTTTCAGGTATTTTGAAAAAGAGCAACAGAACGAATTTGATAAATTTAGAATGACAGTTGGAACCGATTATGAATTTAAAAAAATAGGAACATTTAGTGCTTTTTACCGAATGGAACTAGAGCTTAATGCCACCTATCCAAAAACTACTAATATACTAGGGTTAAAATATTTATACACATTTAAGATTAACAATAAATAATGATTAAAAACAACCGAAACATAGCTTTACTCGTACTTTTACTAGTAGCTTTTTCTTGTCAAAAAGTAATTTTTGTAGAGGAAGGTGCTGGACTGGCAGATTGGACCCAAGAAACTCATTCAGACAATGTATCACCTAACTATGCTGTTGTTTTTGATGAAACCAAAGTAAATAAAATTGAGCTTGTATTTACCTCAAAAGAATGGTCGAATATGCAATCCGACTTGTCTGACATTGTTGGGGCATCAAGCGGAGGTGCAGGAGGAAGCACAAGCTTTTCTTCTCAGTCGCCACAATATTTTGCTGCCGATTTTTATTGTAACGGAAAACAATGGTACGAAGTAGGAGTGAGGTACAAAGGTAATTCTAGCCTTACAGCAAGTAATGGTAAGTTACCATTTAGATTTCAATTTGATGAATTTGAGGATGATTATCCTGAAATAAATAACCAGAGATTTTATGGGTTTAAAGAGCTATCAATGAGTAGTAATTTTAATGATAAATCATTAATGAGAGAAAAATCTGCTTGTGACCTTTTTAGAGATTTTGGAGTTCCAGCTGTTCGTACTGTTTTTTATGAGCTGTATATTGACCAGGGAACAGGGAGTTTTCAATATTATGGAGTTTACACTATGTGTGAGGTTGTTTTTAATTCTTTTTTAACAGATTATTTTGGTAGTGAAACAGGTAATTGTTACAAGCCAGATGGCAATGGAGCACAATTTTCATCCTCTATATTTGATTTAGATGATTTTGAAAAAAAGACAAACCAAACCACAGGAAAAGAAGACATTCAAGCTATGTATGATGCACTTCATGCATCCACCAGAACTACAAATGCAGCAGCTTGGAGAGCAGGTTTAGAGGCCACTTTTGATGTAGATGGATTTTTGAAATATTTAGCTGTGAATAATACAATCCAAAATTGGGATACGTACGGAGTAATGTCGCACAATTATTATTTATATAACGATCCAGTAATGGGGAAACTAAGGTGGATTGTATGGGATAATAATGAAGCGTTTCAGGATGGTAATGGCCGTAAATCTACAATTCCATTAGCTATGAATACCACCACAGATGACTGGCCTTTGATATATTTTTTAATAAACGATAGTGAATACGAAACCACCTATAAAACTTATGTAAGAAGCTTTGCCAATTCTTCTTTTGCAACAAGTAGAATGACTACAATTTACAATGCACAACAATCGTTACTTTATAGTTCTGCTAGTAACGAAGTAACAGGCTATTCTTTTTTGACAGGAATAGGAGATTTTAATTCTGCTGTAAGCACATTAATTTCTCACAATTCAACAAGGGTCACTGCTGCTAATACCTATGCCCGATAGTACGTAATTTAAAAACTTAATGAACATGATAACTACTTTTAAAAAAACTATGATATTAATAATAATGGCAAGCGCTATTATCTCTTGTAGGAAAGTAATTTTACTAGAAGACGAAGAAAGTGGAAGAGCAAGACC
>CALLII010000163.1 GCA_938009745.1 uncultured Flavobacteriales bacterium | reverse complement strand
AAAATCAATACATTTCCCGAAAGTAGCATGACTCTAGAAAGCATACATCTTACTTTTTCTCCTCCAGATAGTACATCACTTTTCTTGAATACCTCTTCTCCTGTAAACAACATTTTACCTAAAAATCCACGGATAAAAACTTCGTCTTTTTCATCAGAATATTGTCTTAGCCAATCTACCAAGTTATCGTCTCCGTTAAAATAAGCATCATTTTCGTTTGGTGAATAAGCTGGAGTAATAGTTTGTCCCCATTTTATCTCGCCACTATCAGCTTCTATTTCAGAGATTAATGTTTTAAATAAAGCAGATATAGCATTACTGTTTTTACCAATAAATGCAATTTTATCTCCTTTAGCCACATTGATATGGAAATCCTTAAAGAATCCTTTTTTAGTCAATCCTTCCACTTCTAAAACCTTATCTCCAGCTTCTCTTGTTTGGTCAAATATGATTGCTGGATATCTTCTGCTAGATGGTTTTATTTCGTCTACATTAATTTTATCTAATAGCTTTCTTCTACTTGTAGCTTGTTTAGATTTTGATGCATTTGCACTAAATCTCGAAATAAAATCTTGCAGTTCTTTTTTCTTTTCTTCGGCTTTTTTGTTTTGGTTAGCTCTTTGTCTTGTAGCTAATTGACTAGACTCATACCAGAAAGTGTAATTCCCCGTGAACAAGTTTAGTTTGCTATAATCTATATCTCCTATGTGCGTACATACGGTATCCAAAAAGTGCCTATCGTGAGAAACTACAATTACCGTATTTTGAAAATCTAACAAGAAATCTTCTAACCAAGAAACCGTGTTTATATCCAAATCATTGGTTGGCTCATCCAAAATTAAGATGTCTGGATTTCCAAAAAGGGCCTGAGCAAGTAAAACTCTTACTTTTTCACTACCGCTCAAATCTTTAACTAAAGTATAATGTTTGTCTTCAGGAATATTAATTCCACTTAATAAGCTCTCTGCTTCTGGTTGTAGATTCCATCCGTCCATTTCTGCAAATTCACCTTCAAGATTTGCCGCTTCCATTCCGTCAGCTTCACTAAAGTTTTCTCTAGCGTAAACCTCTTCTTTGGCTTTCATATTGTTCCACAATTTATCGTGTCCCATCAAAACCGTATCCAAAACTGTTACTTCATCATACTCAGAGTGACTTTGTTTCAATACCGCCATTCTTTTTCCTGGCTCAATATTTACTCTTCCAGAAGTAGCTTGAATATCTCCAGCCAAAATCTTTAAAAAAGTAGATTTTCCGGCTCCGTTTGCTCCAATTACTCCGTAGCAATTACCTTGAGTAAACTTTACGTTTACTTCGTCAAATAGTACTCTTTTACCGTATTGTAGTGATATATTTTCTGTAGAAATCATAGTCAGTCTTTGTATTAGAGTGCAAAGGTACGGTTTATAGGTTAATTAGGCAATTGGTGGGATTAAAATAAGTTTTAGTATTATTCTAAATAAATAATAGTTGTTATTCTCGTGAAAGCGGGAGTCTTAAAAAAAGAATATTACCAAATGACAAATAATTATCAATTATACATTATCAATTATTCATTGATATAAACTACAGGATTCTGCTCTCTCAAATTATACCCAGAAGTCATCACTTCTCCATAAGCACCTGTGCTATGAATTTTAATATAATCACCTCTTTTGGTTTCTTTCAGTTCTATTTTTTTGCCAAAACAATCAGACGATTCACATATAGGCCCAACTACATCATAAAATTCTGACTCTCTAGATTCTGAAGTTAGATTTTCTATTGAGTGTGAGGCTTGGTATAAAGCAGGGCGAATAAGCTCTGTCATTCCTGCATCCAAGATGGCAAAATTGGTTTTAATTCCTTTTTTGATAAAGAGTACTTTGGAAATTAAACTTCCACAATTACCAACTAAGGAACGTCCCAGTTCAAAATGAACTTCTTGGTGAGGTCGAGGTTCAAGAAACTGCTTGAATACTCCAAAAAATAATTCAAAATCAGGAATAGGATTTTCTGTAGGGTTTTGGTAATCAATTCCTAAACCACCTCCCAAATTCAAATGTTCAATTCTAATTCCTCTTTCCGAAAACCAAGTATTGAGTTCGTTTACACGGATGCATAAATTTTTGAAAGGAGTCATTGATGTAATTTGAGATCCAATATGAAAATGCAATCCTGTTAGCTTTATGTGTTTCCAACTACCTATTTTTTCTATTAAATTGTCTAGTTCCCAACTGTTGATTCCAAACTTATTTTCTTCCAATCCAGTGGTTATATACTTATGAGTTTTAGCATCTACATTTGGGTTCAGCCTCAATGCAATTCTAGCTATTTTTCCTTTTTGTTCAGCTAATTCGTTAATCACTTCAATTTCTTCCACAGATTCGCAATTGAAAGTAAAAATTTCGTTTTCAAGTCCAATCATAATTTCTTCATCTGATTTTCCAACTCCAGCAAATGCTATTTGATTTGGTTTAAATCCTATTTCTAGTGCTTTTTTTACTTCATTTCCACTCACACAATCTGAACTAAATCCTTTTGATTGAATTAATTTCAGAATACGGTCATTCGTATTCGCTTTCATTGCATAATGAATGTGATAGTCATGCTTTTTTGCATGAGCTTGTGCTTCGTCCAAAGTCTGACTAAGTAACTCCAAATCATAACAATAGAATGGAGTTTTATGCTTAATAAGTTCCTCTTTCTTCATCTTAGTTCTGATTAAAAAGTCCATTATTCAAAGAAACTAAGGCTTCTTTCTTATACTCCGTTTCTATCACAATAGATACATTATGCTGACTTCCACCATAAGAAACCATTCGGATAGGAATGTGTTTGATACTTTCAAAAATTTTATTCCCAGCTCCCATAGAATCGTGAGAGAAATTACCAACTACACAAACGATAGAAAGGTTTTTATTCACTTCTACTTCACCCAAATACCTTAATTCTTCCTGAATGGCCTCTAAATTGGAGTTGTCATCAATAGTTATGGATACTGCAACTTCTGAAGTGGTAATTACATCAATAGGAGTTTTGTAGCGTTCAAAAATATCAAATATTTTACGCAGGAAACCATAAGCCAACAACATACGTCCAGATTTAATTTTAATAGCTGTAATTCCATCTTTGGCTGCAATTGCTGTGAATTCTCTATCATCTACTGTTTTTGCAATTTTGGTTCCAGGTTTGGTTGGTTCTAGAGTATTTTTAAGCCAAATAGGAATTTCGCTTAATTGTGCTGGATACACACTGGCTGGATGTAATATTTTTGCTCCAAAATAAGCTAACTCTGCAGCTTCATTGTAGGAAAGTTGCTCAATTGAAAATGTATTGTCAACCACTCTTGGATCATTGTTGTGCATTCCATCAATGTCGGTCCATATTTCAATTTCTGTAGCTTGAATGGCTGCTCCAATTAACGAAGCAGAATAATCACTTCCTCCTCGTTTTAGGTTGTCAATTTCTCCAAAAACATTTCGGCAAATGTATCCTTGGGTGATGTATAGCTTACTGTCGCAAAGTTGTAATTCACGTTCAAGATTGTGTTTGATATAGAAACTATCTGGCTCCAAATCTTTGTCAATTCGCATGAAATCCAAAGCCGATAATAAGCAAGATTGAATACCAACTTCTTCTAAATACAATTGGAATAGGGCAGTGGATAATAATTCTCCTTGGGCAAGAATCATCTTTTCTTCATGAACAGTAAATAGATCCTCTGTAAATGAATCGATATGTGAAAAATGGCTTGACACTAAGTCTATTGCTTTTGTCTGTTGTGCCTTTTCTTGAAGTAGATTATCTATAAAAATAACATAGCCAGCTTGTAGTTCTGTAATCTTCTGTTTAGCAGTATTTCTCTCGTTTTTATAGAGTAATTGCGCTATTTCTGTTAATGAGTTGGTAGTTCCGCTTATTGCAGAAAGTACCACAATAGCTTCTTCCTTAGAAACTAATTCTGCTACCTTTTTCATTCTTTCTGGAGAACCTAAAGAAGTGCCTCCAAATTTGATTACTTTCATAGTGTTATTAAATATTTAACAAATGTAGTTAGATATTTAACAAAATGGAGTTTTTAATTGTTTTTTTTTGATTAAATAAGCCAATTAATTTCTAATAAATTCTCCATTCATCAAGGTATAATCAATTCCATTTATGTTAATTGTACCGCCTTCAGCAGTTTTCCATAAGTCGTATAAATCTTTCTCCATAGTGTGAATAGAACCTTTAGTTTTATATGCAATATTTAGGTAATCTTCGTGAGCAGAAGACCTTAATCCACACAAAATAATATGAACTGGAATATTGAAACTTTCTAAAAGTTCAATGTCTTTAACAGAGGCATTATTATCAGCAATCATAATAATTTCTGAGTAAGGATCAGCTTGTTTTTCTCCTTTTATTAATGCTTCCATATTATTTTCTGGACAATCACCACCACTTCCTGCTATACTAACTGCTGTCATTACATCTAAAAGTTTGTCTATTCCATAGCTAGGAGAATAATATATACCACCAGTTTCGCCTATAATTTTTTGATTGTCGGGTTTGTTATCTCCATCATTAAAAAACACGAATTGTAGTTTTTTTTCAGTTATGTAATTTAATGCATACCACTGAGATAGTTGAGAAGCATAGGGTGACATACTTCCAGTTAAATCACAAAAAATCAATTTATTTTTCCATTTATTTCTGTCAAATACATCTGTAATTATTGTGTTGTCCTTAATTCCATAGCCTCCAGTTTTTCTATCTAACTCCTCTCTTTTTAGTTCTTCTCTACTTTTTTTGGATCGTCTAACTCTTTCTTCAAACTCTTCTAATTCTCTAGCTAATCGTTCTTCCTCTTTTTTAATTCTTATCTCTTCTTCTTTTTTTCTTTTTTCTATTTCTTTGGTTCCCAAATACATTATTTCCATTTGCTTACTAGATGTTCCTGTAGTTAAAACTGTTACTATTTCACCAAAGTTGGAATGATACTTAAAGTTTAAATCAAAGGTGTATCCTTTGGGTAATAAAAAATGAAATTCTCCTTTACTGTCAGTTATTCCTTTTATTTTTTTGTTATATGTCCTATCTATCAACCACAAGAGTTCGTTAGTAAGTGGTTTTTTATTAATGTTATTTAATTTTAATTTGAAGTAAACCAATCTCTCTTCATATTTAATTGGCTTGTTATATATGCTAGTTGTTGAAGTGTTTGGGTAATTTTTAAATTTTTGGTCCCATTCTTTTTTCTGAGCTGCAGTAGGAGGGTATTTTTTGCTCCAATCATCATCACCTCCATCATATTTATACCTAATCCTCATGTGGCTACCAGGTTTAGAAACTCTTAGTTTTCTCTTAACTTCTGAGTTAGAAAAATTTAATTCATAATCACCCAAATCATCAATTTGAAAAATAGCAACACCTTTACTGTTTGTTTTTTCTTTTAAAGTTGCTTTAGATTTAATGTGTTGTATCGTTACATCAACTCCAATATGTGGGGCTTCTGAAATGTTCTGTAATATAATTTCAAGTTTGGCTTGAGAGTATATTGTTAAATTTAATAAGGCAAGTAAAAGGAAGGTGGTTAATTTCATAATGGGGAATTTATAAAATATAAAACTTGACTTTTTCATTTAATATTGTTCTAAATATTAATTTGATACAAATTGGCTTATTCTATTTCATAAAAATTAATCACAAAAAAAAACGACCCAATTTTCATTGGATCGTTAGTTTTGTTATTGAAAAAAAAGATTATTTCAAATCAAACCTATCAAGGCTCATTACCTTGTGCCAAGCTGCAACAAAATCAGTTACAAACTTTTCTTTGGCATCATCACTTCCATAAACTTCAATTATTGCTCTAAGTTCAGAGTTAGAACCAAAAATTAAATCCGCTCTGGTAGCAGTCCATTTAATTTCGTTTGTAGTTCTGTCTCTACCTTCAAATACTTCTTCCTTTTCGTTTGTAGCTGTCCATATTGTATTCATATCCAACAGATTTACAAAGAAATCGGGAGTTAATTTCCCTGGTTGCATAGTTAAAACTCCATGTTTATTATGCTCGTAATTAGCATCTAAAACACGCATTCCACCAATTAATACAGTCATTTCTGGAGCTGTAAGTGAAAGCAATTGAGCTTTGTCAATCAATAGTTCCTCAGTAGATAATGTGTATTGAGATTTTTTGTAGTTTCTAAATCCATCTGCAATTGGTTCCAATACTGCAAAAGACTCAACATCAGTTTGCTCTTGAGTAGCATCCATTCTTCCTGGTTCAAAGGGAACTTGAATAGATTGTCCTGCACTTTTTGCTGCTTTTTCAATTGCTGCACATCCTCCAAGTACAATTAAATCCGCCATTGATACTTTTTTAGAAGTCGATTTAGCATTAAACTCAGCCTGAATTTCTTCTAGTTTTTTCAAAACTTTAGTCAATTGATCAGGATTATTTGCTTCCCAGCTTCTTTGTGGCTCTAGTCTTATTCTAGCTCCATTTGCACCACCTCTTCTGTCCGAAGTTCTGTGAGTAGATGCTGAAGCCCAAGCAGTAGAAACTAATTCAGAAATTGTTAATCCTGAATTTAGAATGGTCGTTTTTAAGTTAGCAATATCTGATTCGTTTATCAAAGTGTGGTTTAATAAAGGAATTGGATCTTGCCACACAAATTGTACTTTAGGAATATCTTCACCCAAATAAGTAGAGCTTGGTCCCATGTCTCTGTGAGTTAATTTAAACCAAGCACTTGCAAATGCCGCATCAAATTCTTCAGGGTTTTCATAAAATCTTCTTGAAATTTTATTGTAGATAGAATCTTCTCTCAAAGATAAATCTGTAGTAAGCATTGTTGGTTTATGCTTTTTTTCTGAGTCAAAAGCATCAGGTACTGATTTACTATCTCCTTTTGCTTCCCATTGATGAGCTCCTGCAGGACTTTTAGTTAAAACCCATTCGTTTTCGAATAAATTAGCAAAAAATAAGTTGCTCCATTTTGTTGGAGTTTGGGTCCAAGTTACTTCCAATCCAGAGGTAATTGCATCTTTTCCAACACCAGTTCCATGTGTGCTTTTCCATCCAAAACCTTGCTCTTCAATACCAGCTTCTTCTGGTGATGCACCAACTAAAGCAGCATCTCCGGCTCCATGAGCTTTTCCAATTGTATGACCTCCAGCAATAAGCGCTACTGTTTCTTCGTCATTCATTCCCATTCTGCCAAAAGTCTCTCTTATATCATGAGCTGCCAGTATTGGATCAGGATTTCCGTTTGGTCCTTCAGGATTTACATAAATTAATCCCATTTGCACTGCTGCCAAAGGATTTTCAAGTTCACCATCCTCAGAGTAACGTTCTTTGTTTGTTAGCATTTCTTGTTCTGCTCCCCAATAAACATTACTTGCAGGTTGCCAAACATCTTCTCTTCCTCCTGCAAATCCTATGGTTTTTAATCCCATAGATTCATAGGCTACATTTCCTGTCAGTATCATTAAATCTGCCCAAGAAATCTTCTGTCCGTACTTTTGTTTTATTGGCAATAGCAATCTTCTTGCTTTATCTAAGTTTCCATTGTCTGGCCAGCTGTTTAGTGGAGCAAATCTTTGTTGCCCTTCTCTTGATCCACCTCTTCCGTCTCCAGTTCTGTAAGTTCCTGCACTGTGCCAAGCCATTCTTACAAAGAAAGGTCCGTAATGTCCAAAATCTGCAGGCCACCAATCTTGTGAATCAGTCATTAAATCTTCTAAATCTTTTTTAACGGCATTTAAATCCAAGCTTTTAAACGCTTCTTCATAATCAAAATCCTTGTCCATTGGATTTACCAACTCAGAGTTTTGTCTCAGTACGCTTAAATCCAACTGATTTGGCCACCACTCTTTGTTTGTTTTTCCATTATTGGCAGTTGTAAGTCCTGTAGACTTTTCCATTTTATCAAATCCAAAAGGACAGCCTCCTGATTTTTCTCCGTTTTCATTATTAGTATTCATATTACCTGAGTTTTTTGAGTTGCAAGCCATTAACGAAATGGCTGCCATTGTTAATATTAGTAAATTTTTCATAGTTTTTTTCTTTTGTGATGAACAAATGTAAGGAAGCAAGGTTATATATAAAAACGATATTTTAGATAGTAACATCTACACTGTAAATAATTGTTTATCTTTGATAATGAATATTCAACAATTTCAATACGTACTGGCTGTTGTGGAACACAAGCATTTCGAAACTGCTGCAGAGAGCTGTTTTGTTACTCAGTCTACTCTCAGTACTATGATTAATCGGTTAGAAGAAGAGATTGGAATTAAGATTTTTAATAGAAAAACAAAACCAGTTTCTATAACTAAAGAAGGGGAGTTGCTTATTGACCGATTACGAATTATCAATAAAGAAATTGATGCGCTTAATAATGTAGTGCAAGAGCTGAAAGGAGAAATGACGGGCGAACTTAAAATTGGAATTATCCCTACGGTAGCACCCGATTTACTTCCTTTGTTTTTGTCTCAATTCGCTAGTAGATTTCCTAAAGTAACTGTGGTTGTTCAAGAAATGACTACTCCAGATATTCAAAAATCATTAAAAAACAGAACCTTAGATATTGGAATTTTGGCTATTCCATTGATAGAGCCAGAGCTCGAAGAATTGCCTTTGTATCTAGAGCCTTTTATGGTGTACGATTGTAGTAAGGCCAAAAGGCGAGTTAATATCTCCATCAATCAACTGGATTACTCTAAATTGTGGTTGCTTGAGGAAGGACATTGCCTCACTACTCAGGTTCAAAATATTTGTGATATTTCGAATAAGAAGGAACAAAAAGGAATTAACATTGAGTTTAAAGCTGCTTCTCTGGGAAGTTTATTGCGGTTTACTCAATCCAATAAAGGAACAACTATTCTTCCTTATTTATCTTCGCAAGAACTATCAGAAAAGGAACAGAAGAACTTGATTCCTTTTTCAACTCCAGTTCCAGTTAGATCCATTGGTTTGGTAACTCACAAGCATTTTGTAAAGAAAAAACTCTTGATTGAATTAGAAAAAACAATTAAAGAAGTAGTGAATCCTTTGCTCCCAAAACTAAAGGATAGCCAAGAGATAAATCCTGTTTAGCTTTTTATCGATAACTAGAATGATTTTTTATATATCTCTATAAATAGTACGAATACTTACTTCGTGTTTTCCGCAAGTTCCCTAGCAGTAATTAATCGTTTAGATTGTAGTTGAGTTAGTATGGCTGTTAAGCGAGCTAATCTGGGTTTGTCTTCTGCCATTTTAATTCACGGTATTAAGTTTGATTATATTCTTTAAAAGAAGAGCCTAGCTTGTTAAGTAAAGAGTTAAAAATATACATACTGTAATCCACAAGATCAATGCACTTAAAATAGCTCTGTTTTTCTTTTTTCTAAATTTACTATCGGTACTCGCGATATCCATAAAATCAACATAAATTTTAAAGCTACTGTTAAATATGGGGTAGGTACGCCCTCTATTTTGCATCTCGTTTCTCATCCAAATGTAAAATCCAATTACTGAAACAACAAGTAAGAAAATATAAATTTTAATTAATGCTTCTACCATAAAATTTATTCTTTAACTATTTTGGTAATGGTTGTCACATTCCCTTCAGAAGTAACTTGTACAAATAACAATCCGCTATTTACTGAAAGATTCATGGTGTAGGATTTTGAATTAGGTTCAAAACTCTCAACCACTTGTCCTAAGGTATTAATGATTTCTATGATTGTAATAGTATTTGAACTAGTTACAGTTAACTCATTGTTCATTGGATTTGGAAACACTGAAACCTGAACAGGAGAGATTTCATTCTTATCAATGGAAGTTGGTTGGCTACAAATCCCTAATAAATATTCCCAAACAGGAGTGAAAATTGGCTGACTTCCATTTAATGGTGTAAAAGCATCTATCACAACCAAATTGTGTAATGGTTTTATGGTATTACGTTTAGTTGTATCAGTTGTGTACAAAATTTGAGCATTGTTGTATGGGCAATTTTGTCCTTTTACGTTTGTAGAATCTAAAGGAAAATCCATATTCAAATCTTGCCAACCTTCATATTGCTTGCTAAAATCTACTACATCATCATAAATATTAGCGAATGCATAATAACTAGAATCTGGAGTAACACCAGCTGTTCCCATCCAAGAAGCTGAGTTGCTAAAAAATGTACTATAATCATTAGGAGAAGCAAAAGTAATCACTCGTTCTACTAGTTTTGTTTTTGCCAAAAAAGCCATGTGTCCGCCACCTTGCGAATGACCAGAAACAGTTACTTTAGACCAATCTACTTCATTGGAACTGGTTAAGTAAATTCCCCAGTTTTGAGTTGGATAAGTGATATCCAAATGAATTAATAGCTTGGTGACTCGGTTAATAATGCTGTTTGTAGTATCCACAGAAACATGAGTGCTTGTGTCCGTTCCAAAAAGTACTTCTTGGTGGTATTTCCAATGGCAATCGGGATCAGCTCTAAAAGTACAAGCTGTAGTTCCCGAAACTCCATTTTCGTATTTAAGGCTTATCGCTTTAAATCCATTATTAGCAGCCAAACTTGGGAAATAAGTGGTACTCGCAGGATTATCAAACGTACCTACCAAATGAAGCAATAATTTATTATTTGGCACACAATCTGGGTTATAAAAAACCTGATGTCTTTGTGCCTCAATAGCAATAGCAGGATCAGTTAAACTTGCTCTTACTTGAGTTATTACCAAAGAATCTGGCGAGCAGGATTGGGAGATGGAGGTACCGTTCAGAAGTAAGAGGAAGAATAGTACTAAGAAGATTTTTCTACTCATTGAATTAATGTTTCATTAGGATTAAGCTTCTCTAATTTAATAAAGTTTAAGCGAAATGTTAGTTTAAATTGGATTAATGAAAATAGAAATATTAATTCCTTTCGCAAAATTTCCCCTAAATTCGCACCACAAAACAAACAACCATGATTTACACTGCTCAAGACATAAAAAAAGGAAATGCCATAGATATAATAATTACCGACATGGCTTTTGGAGGAAAAGGATTGGCTAAGCTTCAACTTGAGGAAGGTAAAATTGTGATGTTTGTGCCCAATACCATTCCTGGGCAAAAGGTGAGAGCAAGAATTTTTAAGAAGAAAAAAAGCTTCTTGGAAGGAAAGTTAATGGAAATACTAGAGAAATCTCCAGATGAAACTCCAGTGGAGTATCAGCCAATTTCGGGAGCTCCATACATTACACTTCCGGTTGAGAAACAAAGAGAATACAAAAAGAGCACAACTATAGAGCAATACCGTAGAATTGGTAAAGTAGAAAATATTGAAGACTTATTTGATACTTACATTGAATCGCCTACGAGCTTTCACTACCGTAACAAAATGGAATATGCATTTAGCACCATCCGTTACGATTTAAAGGAAGAAGAAACTCTGGATGATGAGTTTGCCTTAGGATTCAAAAGAAGAGGTACTTGGTGGATTGTAGAGGATTTGGATAAAGACTCAGGGTTATTTGATGTGGAATTTGAAAACAAACTACAAGACATAAGAACTTACCTAGAGAAAACAGGATTACCTGCTTGGCATCCACCAAAAAAGCATGGTTTTTATAGGTATTTAACCGTGCGTAAATCATACGCTAACAATCAGTTATTGTTGAATTTAACTACCTCTAAAACAGGATTGGTCCACTTTGATAAGCAAGCCTTTGTTAATTGTGTATTGGATTTATTTGGCGATAGAGTAGCAGGAATTTTATTTACGATAAACGACAGTTTGGGAGAACGCGCTCACAATGATGAGAACGATTACGAAATGCTATACGGAGAGAATTTGATTCAAGAAAACTTATTGGGATTATCGTTTGAGGTAAGCATGCAAAGTTTTTTCCAAACGAATCCAAAATCGGCTGAGAGGTTGTACACCAAAGTAATTGATTACGTAATGGAAGGAATGGACTATTCGGACCAAGACACGGTAATGGATTTATTCTGTGGAACGGGAACAATAGGTCAGTTGATTTCTAAAAAGACAGGAGTACAGGTGATTGGAGTTGATATTGTGGCAGAAGCAATTGAAAATGCCAAAGAGAATGCAAAACGAAACGAAGTAAGCACAGCCAAATGGTTTGCTGCTGATGTTGGGAAGTTTTTATCTCAATACCCTGAATACGAAGGGAAAATAAAAACGATTGTACTAGATCCGCCAAGGGGAGGAATAGCACCTAAAACTTTGATTAAGGTAGGTAAGATTGAAGCAAAGCGAATTGTGTATGTTTCGTGTAATCCAGCAACTCAATCCCGTGATATTGAGGTATTGAAAGAGTACGGTTACGAGATGAAGAAAATCAGTTTTGTAGATCAATTTCCGCATACTGCTCATATTGAAGCTATTGCAATTTTCGAAAAAAACTAAATTTTAGTTTATTAACAGATGTGTATAAATAACATCCGTTTTCAATAAATTCTGTTAAAAAAGAAACAAAAAGGCTTTTTTTGTTCAATTATCCTCGTTACTTTTGTAATAGAAAAAAGAAAACAACCCCTTAGTTAACGTATTACATGAGTTCAATATCCAAAATTATTGAAAAGGAGATTTCGGCATCCCCTTTTTTAGAAGAATCTATTGCCGAAGATTTGATAAACATTTCTTCTCTTGCACGTATGCTCAAACCCAAAGTGGAAGAGGAGCTTGGTAAAGAGGTGAAAACAGGAGCTTTGGTTATGGCTATTAACCGAATGGAATTCGAAAAATTTCATGGAATTAATGGACGAATAGAAGAGTTCATGAGTTCGCTTGGTGATATTATTATTCGAAGTAATTTGAATGATTATGCATTTAAAAACTCTCCAACTTTGGCAAATGCCCAAATGAAATTATTAGAAGCATCAAGTGATAAAGTAGATGGGTTTTGTACTGTTTCGCAAGGAGTTTACGAGTCAAATATTGTTGTAATTAAATCATTGTCTGATAAAGTAGACGAATTGTTTAAGAACGAAACCATGTTGTTTAAAATGGAAGATTTATCTTCGGTAACATTGAGACTTCCTGAGTTTAATGTTCCTGGAGCTTATTACTTTTTATTGAAAAAAATTGCTTGGGAAAACATTAATATCTTCGAAATTATATCTACTACCAATGAAATAACGTTAGTAGTTAAAAATGAAGACATTGATAGAGTATTTACATTATTGATGTCATTTAAGAAAAAATAATCCATGATTTCACTTATCAGGAAAGAGGTTAGCGGTTTTTTTAGTTCGGTTGTTGGTTACATTGCAATTATCGTATTTCTGCTTGCAATAGGAATGTTTATGTGGATAATTCCAGGAGAAACTAATGTGTACGACAATGGTTTTTCGGATATGGGATTTTTATTTGCAAATGCTCCAGCCGTATTTTTGTTTTTGATTCCTGCAATTACCATGAGGTTATTTGCTGAGGAAAGAAGAATGCAAACTCTTGAACTGTTATTCACCAAGCCATTAACTGATTTTCAGATTGTTTTGGCTAAATATTTAGCAGGAATCGTTCTTTTGATTTTCTCTTTATTGCCTACAGTAGTTTACTATTACTCGATAGTGCAATTGGGCGATCCTGTTGGAAATATTGATTCTGGAGGAACAATTGGTTCTTACATTGGTTTGTTTTTCTTGGGTTCAGGATTCCTTGCAATTGGTTTATTTGCATCTTCAATAGCTCAAAACCAAATGGTATCATTTCTAATTGCTTTGTTTCTGTGCTTTATAGCTTATTTGGGATTCGATTTTATTGGAAATAATTTACCATCTGGTTCTACAGCCTATTTTGTAAAGAATTTGGGGATAAACGAACATTATTCTTCTATCCAAAAGGGAGTGATTGACACTCGTGATATTTTGTATTTTTTGAGTTTGATTGTGGTGTTTTTATTGGCTACTAAACTGAGTTTAAAACGATTGAAATAATGGGTCAAAGAACAAAATTTGCCATACAAATAGTAGCAGTAGCAGTAGTTATTATACTAGTTAATTTCATTGGTTCCAAGAAGTTTTTACGAATGGATTTAACTGAAGAGAAAATTCATTCTCTGTCAGAAAAAACGATTGAAATACTTCAGAATGATTCACTAATTAAAGATGAATTAAGGTTTGAAGTTTATCTTGAAGGAGATTTGCCACCTGAGTTAAGGAAATTACAACTTGCGTTAAAAGAGAAATTAAGTGAGCTAAAGGCTTACGGAGGGTCTAATATTTATTTTGAGTTTATAGATCCTGCAAAGGATGAAACCAGAAAACAAGAAGTTTACGAACAAATATTTGAGTATGGATTAAGACCAACCAAAGTTTCTTCACTTGTTGGAGGCAGCAAAACAGACCAAATGGTTTGGGGAGGAATTATATTAAGAACTGTTGCAAACGATAACATTCCTATTCAAATAATGATTCCTAGTAATGTAGATCCTAAAACTCAAACTGCTATTCCTGTGTTTGCTGATAGAATTCCTATTGAGCCAATTATTAATGATTTGGAGTACTTATTGTTAGAAGGAATTTATAAAGCTGTGAATCCGAACAGAAAAAAAATAGGGTTTTTGCAAGGGCATGGGGAACTTACTGAAGCACAAAGATTTGACGTTACAGATGAATTAAAAAAGTTTCATGCAGTAGATGATGTAGTTGTTGGAGGAAAGCTTGATGCGCTTGAAGGCTATGATGCCTTAATTGTTGCTAAACCAACAAAACCAATCTCTGAAAAGGACAAATATCTAATTGATCAGTTTATCATGAAAGGAGGTAAAGTAGCTTGGCTAATTGACCCTGTTGTTGTGGATACAGATTCACTTCAAATTTTAGATCAAACTTTTGGTTTGGAAAGAAACTTAAACCTAATTGACGAGCAGTTATTTACCTACGGAGTTCTTTTAAATAAGGATTTGGTTATCGATATAAATTCTGCTAAAATAAGGTTAGGAAGTGAATTATACAACTGGCACTATTATCCTACAATTGACTCATGGAGAATAAAAAACCCAATTGTAGATAACGTTAACCCAATAAGATTGAAGTATGCAAGTACATTAAAATTACTTCAAAATCCTGAGATTACAAAAGTTCCTTTATTAATGACTTCGGATAAATCGGTAACTTATAAAGTTCCGGTACGAATTAATTACCAGATGATTGGACTTAAAGAGGAAGTGGTTAAATACAATGCACAACCCAATCAAATTGTAGCGGTTATGCTTTCGGGTAAGTTTAAATCTAACTTTATCAATAGATTGACTGACAATTTTGTAAAAAACTCTCCCGTTAAATTTATAGATGAGAGTGTAGAAAACAAAATGTTGGTAATTAGTGATGGTGATATCATTAATGCTCCTGTAGATTCTTTTCAGAATAGCCGTGGAGAAATGATTATAAGGCCAATGCGAATTAATCTTGATCGTGATGACAGAGCAGCCTTTTACGGAAATAAAGAGTTCTTTGTAAATGCAATGGAAGGCATGATGGGGATTAATGATTTAATTCCATTAAGGAGTAAAACAATTACTTTGCGTCCATTAAATAAAACTAAAGTAGCTAAAGAAAGAACTAAGTGGAATGCCATTAATGTGTTTATTCCAATATTAATTATTCTTGTTTTTGGAGGATTATATGGCTATTTAAGAAGAAGAAAGTTTAGTTCGTAATTGATGAACTAAATTTAAATCTCTTTTCCTTTCCAGAAATTACCTTAAGCTGTATATTTAAGAAAATAACTCTTGATGCGTCATTTACTTTTAGCAATTCTTCTTATTCCGTTTCTGGCTTTATCTGGAGACGAAAATTATTCTATTGGAGGAAGAGCAACAGGAATGGGGAATACAGGATTGTGTTTTAATGATGTTTGGTCAGTTCGATACAACCAAGGAGCCCTTGCCGATTTAACTCAAATAAGTGCAGGAATATCTTATGAAAGCAGATTTTTGATCCAAGAAATGGGAGTTCAATCCTTTGCATTGGGAATACCAACCAAGAGTGGAGCATTTGGAATTAACTATACGGGATTTGGCGATAATTTATACCGAGAATCTAAAATTGGATTAGCTTATGGAATGAGATTATCCGAGAAATTTAATCTTGGAATACGACTTAATTACCATGCTTTGCGATTAGGAAACAACTACGGAAAAGCCGATAATCTTACTTTTGAAGTTGGTATACTTGCCAAGCCAACTAAAGATTTGCAAATTGGTTTTCATTTGTTTAATCCTTCTCAAACAAAATTAAATGAATACCAAAACGAAATTATTCCTGTAATAATGAATTTAGGAATTTCCTATTCATTCTCGGATAAATTAAGAACCAATATAGAGCTGGAGAAAGATATTGACCATCCTTTTTCTTTTAAGATAGGATTGGAATATAAGCCAACTGATTTTTTATATGTGCGTGCTGGAATTGCAACAAATCCATCAATGCCAACTATTGGTTTTGGGTTTGTAAAGAACAATTTCAATGTCGATTTTTCTTCTTCTTTTCATCCAAACTTAGGAATTACTCCTGCTTTGGGAATGACTTATTCTTTTAAATGAGAATAAATAAACTCTATATAGTTCTTGGCTTTTTGTTGCTTAGTCAGCCTTACTTTTCTCAAACAGAAAGTAACGATAAGAACGAAATTGTAGAGCAAAGAATTGAATACATTGGTGGAGATAATGAGTCAATAGATTATTCTACATTATTCGATAACCTTTATTATTACTACGATCATCCTATAAATTTGAATAATATTAAGGAAGTAGATATGCTTTTGGAAATGGGGTTAATTTCTGATATTCAGTTAGTAAAGCTGAAACAGCATATTGCTACCAACAATAAATTAATGACGATTTATGAATTGCAAGCTGTTGATGGATTCGATATGGCTACAATTCGTATCGTGTTACCATTTGTAAAAGTATCCGAAGATTTGTTCACTCCCAATGTTTCATTTAAAGAAATGATGAAGAATAGCAGCAGTGAATTGTACATAAGAAACATAAGAGACCTGCAGCAAAAAGTTGGCTATACTGAAAAAGAGGATGAAGACGATAACCGATATTTAGGTAGCCCTGATAAATTATTTGTAAGATATCGTTTTAGGTATTTGAATAAAGTAAGTGTTGGGTTTACAGCTGAAAAAGATCAAGGAGAAGAGTTTTTTAGAGGAACTCAGCAACAAGGATTTGATTTTTACTCAGCACATTTTTTTATTAAAGATTTCGGAAAAATAAAAGCACTGGCTGTTGGTGATTATCACTTTCAGGTAGGACAGGGGCTTACTTTGTGGAGTGGATTAGCTTTTGGGAAATCAGTCGATATTAGCACAGTAAAAAGAAATGCAGTAGGACTAAGGCAGTATGCTTCTGCTGATGAAAATAATTTTTTGAGAGGAGCTGGGGTTACTTTTGGTTTATCTGAAAATTGGAGTTTAAGTACTTTTTACTCTCGTAAAAGATTGGATGCCAATATCGGAGATACTTTAGATGATGTAACCAATGAAGTTTCTTTTACTTCGCTTCAGAATTCAGGATTTCACAGGACTTTTAATGAGTTAACTGATAAAGATGCTATTCTCGAAACTCATTTTGGAGGTAGAGTTGAGTATGAAAGTACACGATTAAAATTAGGAGCAACTGGTTTTGCTTCAAGATATGGAGGTGAGTTTGATAGAAATTTAAGATTTTACAATCAGTTTGAATTTAGCTCGAGTCAAAACTCTGTTATTGGTGCCGATTATAATTATGTGATTAGGAATTATAATTTTTTTGGTGAATTCTCTAGAAGTCAGAATGGGGGGACTGCTTATATTAATGGATTACTGGTT
>CALLII010000162.1 GCA_938009745.1 uncultured Flavobacteriales bacterium | reverse complement strand
GACTATCATTAATGGTTCTGGTAATAAAGATGATATTTCTGCAAGAGTTGGACAAATAAAAGCTCAAATCGAAAGTACTACTTCTGATTATGACAAAGAAAAACTGCAAGAAAGATTAGCTAAGTTGGCTGGAGGGGTTGCAGTACTATATGTTGGAGCAGCATCTGAGATAGAAATGAAAGAAAAGAAGGACAGAGTAGATGATGCACTTCATGCAACAAGAGCTGCAGTAGAAGAAGGAATTGTTCCTGGTGGAGGAATTGCTTACATCAGAGCTAGTTCAGCTTTAGATAAAGTTGTTCCAGAAAATGATGATGAAGCAACTGGAATTGCAATTATTAGAAGAGCAATTGAAGAGCCTTTGAGACAAATTGTTGCCAATGCTGGAGGAGAAGGTTCAGTAGTGGTACAAAAAGTAAAAGAAGGGAAGAAAGATTTCGGTTACAATGCAAGAACAGATAAATACGAAAACTTATTGAAAACTGGAGTTATTGACCCAGCAAAAGTAAGTAGAGTAGCACTTGAAAATGCTGCTTCTATCGCATCTATGTTATTGACTACTGAATGTGTAATCACTGATTACCCAGAAAAAGAAGATGATCACCATCACCCAGCTCCAAATATGGGAGGAATGCCAGGAATGATGTAATCATTTTAGATTAAAAAGTTAAAACCCGAATTTCAGAAATGAGATTCGGGTTTTTTTATGGGTAGAATTTTACTAAATTTAGTAGAATTTTTATCCGAACAAATGAGCCACTACAACCTAACTTCAAAAGAACACTACCTAAACGCTTACCAAGATTCTATGGAACACCCAGAGAAATTTTGGGAAGAAATAGCCGAAGAGAATTTTGTTTGGAGGAAGAAATGGGAAAACATAGTGGATTGGGATTTTACCAAACCAGAAATTAAATGGTTTGAAGGAGCCAAACTAAATATTACAGAAAACTGTATTGACAGGCATTTGGAAACTAAAGGAGACAAGACAGCAATTCTATTTGAACCCAATAATCCTGAAGATGAAGCTGAACATATTACCTACACCCAATTATCTGAAAGGGTAAATAAATTTGCCAATGTGCTTAAAGATCACGGAATAAAAAAGGGAGATAGAGTCTGCATTTATGTTCCTATGATTCCTGAATTAGCAATTTCTGTGTTGGCGTGTGCAAGAATTGGAGCTGTTCATTCTGTCGTTTTTGCTGGGTTTTCGGCAACTGCTTTGGCTACCAGAATAAATGATTGCGACTGTAAAATGGTGATTACAGCTGATGGTTCTTACCGAGGAGCAAAAACAATTGACCTAAAAGGAATTGTGGACGAAGCATTAAAATCTTGCCCAATAACAACTGATGTATTAGTTGTAAAAAGAATAAACTCTGAAGTTGAAATGACGGAAGGAAGAGACAAATGGGTACAACCTTTATTAGATTCTGCCTCCCCAATCTGCCCTATTGAAATTATAGATGCAGAAGATCCTTTGTTTATTCTTTACACTTCTGGGTCTACTGGTTCTCCTAAAGGAATGGTTCATACCACAGCAGGATATATGGTTTATTCGGCTTATACGTTTAAAAATATTTTTCAATACCAAGAGAATGATGTGTATTGGTGTACAGCCGATATTGGTTGGATTACCGGGCATAGTTATATCGTTTACGGTCCACTTGCAAATGGTGCTACTTCGGTTATGTTCGAGGGCGTTCCTAGTTACCCTGATTGTGGAAGATTTTGGGAAATTGTAGAAAAGCACAAAGTGAATCAGTTTTACACTGCTCCTACTGCCATTCGTGCTTTAGCCAAAGAAAGTGATGAGTTTGTAAACAAATATGATTTATCTTCTTTAAAAACCTTAGGCTCTGTAGGTGAGCCAATTAACGAAGAAGCTTGGAATTGGTATAACGAGAAAATAGGAAAAGAAAACTGCCCTATTGTAGATACTTGGTGGCAAACCGAAACGGGAGGAATTTTAATCTCTGCCTTACCAGGAATTACAAAGTGCATTCCCACTTTTGCAACTCTTCCATTTCCGGGGGTTCAGCCCGCTTTGATGGACGAAGATGGAAAAGAAATTACAGAAAACAATACAAACGGAAGGTTGTGTATCAAATTTCCTTGGCCAAGTATGGCTCGAACTATTTGGGGAAATCACACCCGCTACAAAGAGACTTACTTTACTGCTTTCGCAAATAATTATTTTACTGGAGATGGTGCTTTTCGTGATGAAAATGGGAACTACCGAATTACTGGCCGTGTAGATGATGTAATTATCGTTTCGGGACATAATTTGGGAACTGCTCCTATCGAAGATGCTATTAACGAACATCCTTTAGTTGCCGAATCAGCCATAGTTGGTTTTCCTCACGACATTAAAGGAAATGCTTTATATGGATATATTACTCTTAAAGCTGGGAATTATGAAGCAGATGAGCTAAAAGCAGAAATTAATGCGCTTATTGCCGAGAAAGTTGGGCCAATTGCCAAGCTCAATAAAATTCAGTTTACAAATGGTTTGCCAAAAACTCGTTCGGGTAAAATTATGCGAAGAATCCTAAGAAAAATTGCTTGTAACGAATCGGATCAGTTAGGAGATATTTCTACTTTACTTAATCCAGAATGTGTGGAGGAGGTTATTGAAGGGGCTTTGTAAAAATATGGGGAACAGCAATTTGAATTTAGTTTGTATCTTTATTTTATGAAAAAACTTGTAACCCTATTCTTCTTATTTGTTTTGTCAATTTTTAGTGTTGGCTTTAGTCAAAAATATAACCGTGAAAGTTATCCTAATTATAAAGATGTTGTGGAACATTTTTTCAACTCAAACTCTAATGATAATTATAAGGAAATTCGATTTATTAAAACTCTAAAAGGTTTCTCGGCCTTAGTTCCTGATGGTTATGGTGGTTTAGATACAGTTGGAATTTGGTCAAAAATATATAATGGCTATATATCAAAATCAGATAATGAGAAACAGTTAATTAGCCACAATACAAAAGCTAGAGAATCATGTAAATTCCATTTTGTTGGAGAGTTTTGGAAACATTACAACCTTCATCCATTTTATGGATATCCTGGTTACAATTTAGATATTATCAATTACTATAAAGATAAAATTGATTTAAATGCTGATGATTATTATAGTTTAGGAAGAGCGTATGATCACTTAAGTAGTAATTTACTTAATATTAATAAAAATAACCAAGTTGACTCATTAAAATTTGATTTGCCTTTTGGGTACAATTCAATGAATAAAGACCAACTAGAGCAATATTGTCATAGCCAAGAGATGACAACAAGTTGTTTTCAAAAAGTGTATGATATAAATCCAAAATACAAAACCATTGTTGGTAATATCGAAACAAAATTATCTAACTCATGGGTAGATTATTATTTGCATTTACTTCAGTTTCAGAATAAAGAAGAAGCTCAAAAAGTAGTTAAAACAGGACTTTATTCTGAGTCTATTCTTTCTACTGCAAGAAATTATTTAAACTCTTGTGAAAAAAATTCGATTTTAATATCCTATGGTGATAATGACTATTTTCCCTTAAAATATTTACAGTATGCCGAAGGGTTTAGAGAAGATGTGGCAATAATGCATGTGAATTTATTGTATTACAAAAGGTATGTAAACCATTGCTTAGAAGAGTCTAAAGAAAACAAAATTGTTGTTTCCAATTATACCTATCAAGTTCTTAAAGATGAATTTTTACCCAATTTTGTTTACACTAATAAGGACACTAATGTGAGGGTGTCAGATATAATTCCATTATTGATGGATTCTAATAAAATTTTAAATAAAAAAAAATATCCAACCATTGGAAAATCATTTACACTTGAAAAAATAGAAGGTCTAAAAGGTGTTAAACTTTCTTCCTCAAAATATTATTTATCTTTTTTTGATTTGTTTTTTATGGATGTGTTAAACGAAAATTATAGGACAAAAAAGATATACTTTACTACGAAATATGTAGTTACAAATTTAAATTTAAGTGAAAATTTAAGCAGAATGGGTCAGGTATTTTTAGTTGATTTTTCAGAAAACAAAAAAGATTATGATATTGATAAAGCTTATCAATTTTACACCCAGTATTTTGATTGGAGTGGCTTTAATACAATTAATCAAGAAAATTCAAGAACTTTTTATAGCCTAAGGAATAATCTATCAAGCCTTGCATTTGAATTAATAAGTAAAAACTTAATGGACTCGGTATCAACAATTGTTAATCTTTCCTTAGAAAAAATACCAAATCACCATTGTTATTTTGATGCACAAGCCATACACATTGCCGACATTTTATTTAAACTAAAAAGAAATGAAGAGGCAAACGAAGTTGTGAATAAACTCACTGAAAACATTATAAATACTGATTTATTTACTTTTTATCTAAATCCATTTTCTGAGGAGAATAGTGAATTAAAAGACCTTATTAATCATTTAACATATCTTGAAAATGAATATAAAAGTGTCGGTTTAACTCAAAACTTAGACAAACTGAAAAACTATCAATCAAAAACAAAGTAAAAGTCTACCTCACAAACTCAGGAAAGTCCTTTTTAAACCTATTCAGTCTAGGAACAGAAACAGCTCTAATGTAAGATTGATTTGGGTGAAGTCTTTCATAATCTTGGTGATAGTCTTCTGCAATCCAAAATTTATCAAACTTAGTTACTTCAGCAGCTGGTTTTAAACCTTTTGCTTTTAGTTCGGCTACTTTAGCATCAATTATTGCTTTTTCATTCGCATCTGAATAAAATATAATACTTCTATACTGGCTTCCAATATCGTTCCCTTGTCCGTTTACTTGCTCAATGTTTTGAGTTCCGTAATAAATGTCTACCAATTCCTTAAAACTTATAACACTAGAATCGTAAATAACCTCAACAGCTTCAGCATGTCCTGTTTTACCAGTATTGGATGATTCGTAAGTTGGGTTTTTAGTGTGTCCGCCTGAGTAACCAGAAATCACTTCTTGTACTCCTTTTGTATGCTCATAAATTGCCTCCACACACCAAAAACATCCACTAGCAAAATATGCCTTTGTCAGTTTATCGGGATTAATATAAATCACCTCTTTAGGAGCTTCTTCAGTTTGAGCAACTTCACTTTCTACAATTTCTGTTTTAGTGATAGTATCTTCATTTACAGATGAGTCCGTTTGCACTTTGCTAGAATTGCATGATATAAATAATGAGATTGATAAGAGTGTGGCAAATAAATTTTTCATAATAAGTTTTGTTCTTCTTTTCAAGACGAATTTAAACTTAAAATCTTACTATTTCCATTTTAATCAAGTAGTCTTTTAGAAAAAAAGAGTTTATTAGTTGCATATACAACTAATTAAATTTTACCTTTGTGATGTGAATGAAAAACTACATATAGAATTCAAAAATTCTCTTGGTCCTTGGATTGGAAGAACAATGAAGTTAATTGATCATAAGATAGAAGACATTCTCTCTGAGAATAATATTAGCCTAAGTAAAATGCAGTTCTTAACTCTAAAAACTGTGGTTGAAAATGACGGGATTAGTCAAAATGAATTGGCATTCTTTGCCAACAGAGATAAATCATCTCTTACTCGAATGATTAACACCTTAATTAGCAAAGGATATATTACCAAGTGTTCGTCTAAAGAGGATAAGAGAAAAAACCACATTCATATTACCAAAGAAGGAACTAATATCCTTAAAAAAGCTATTCCTCATTTTAGAGAAATGGCAGGTAAAATTGAAGAAAACTTAACTATTGAAGAAATAGAAATAGCCAAAAAAATTTTAAAGAAAATACAAGAAAACGTAACTAATGAAGAGGGGAAACCCTTTTTTAATTAACATAATTATGAAAAAACAAATTCAGATTCCAATAGCCTTAGGAATAATTATACTTGCATTAGGGATTAAAAAAATTATGGAGAGCAGTAAAAAAACTCCTGAGAAAAAAACGGAAAAAACACTAAAGTTAGTTACCACAACTCTAGTTTCAAATTCGTCTTTACCCGTGCAAATTCAAAGTACTGGTTCTATTGTGGCGAAAGATAGAGCCGTTTTATATTCGGAGGTTCAAGGAATATTTCAGCAAACATCTAAGCCTTTTAAAGCTGGGGTAAGATACAGCAGTGGTCAAGCACTAATCAGAATTAATAACTCCGAATATGCTGCTTCTGTAAAGTCGCAAAGGATAAATTTTAAAAGTTTAATCATTGGAACTTTGGCAGACATTCAATTTGATTATCCTGCCGAATTAACAACTTGGAAAAACTATGCAAATAGCATTTCATCCGATAATTATCTTCCTTCTTTACCTAAAGTAACTAACGAGAATTTCTCCAATTACCTTTCGGGAAAATCTATTTTTGGAAACTATTACAACATTAAAAACCTAGAAACTAGATTGGCAAAATACACCATCAAAGCTCCTTTCTCAGGGGTTTTAGTTGAGGCTAATATTACTCCAGGAACTTTAATTTCTCCAGGTCAAAAGTTAGGAGAATTCATCCGAACAGGAGTTTATGAACTAGAATTAAATGTAAATGCAAGTTTAACCGATTTCTTGAAATTAGGAAAGAAAGTAACTCTATTTAATACCGATAAAACTAGCACTTACGAAGGAACTGTTTCGCGAATAAATTCTCAAATTGATAGAGCCTCACAAACGGTTAAGCTATTTGTTGAAGTCCGTTCCAATGAACTTAGCGAAGGAGAATACTTAGAGGCAGATATTAATGCTCAAAACATTGATAATGTTTTAGAAATAAATAGAAACCTTATTGTAGACGAGAGTTTTGTTTTCCTTGTAAAGGATAGTTTATTGATAAAGCAACCGATTTCAATTGTGCATTCGTCACAAAACTCAATCATTGTAAAAGGATTAACAGATTCATCTGAGCTAGTTGCAACTCCGGTTCCTGGTGGATACGAAGGAATGAAAGTTATTGTAAAAAACTAATCTGACAACTCTAGAACAGAATGAAAAATTTATTAGCATACTTCATAAAATATCCAATTGCTGGATGGATAATCGTTCTCGGTTTTATCCTATTTGGTTACTTTGGTTTCATTAACCTTACCTCCTCTTTTTTCCCACTTTCGGAATCAAGAGTAATCACAATTAATCTTGCTTACCCTGGAGCTTCCCCCGAAGAAATGGAAGAAGGTGTTGTGCTCAAAATAGAAGACAACCTAAAAGGAATTGTAGGAATTGACCGTGTTACTTCCAAGTCATATGAAAACTCTGCGGCAATAACAATTGAAACATTTAAAGGATTTGATACGGATGTAATATTAGCAGAAGTAAAAAATGCTGTAGATAAAGTTCCTAGTTTTCCTAGCGGAATGGAACCTCCAGTTATTGCAAAAAAAGAAGCGACTAGGCAAACTATTGCTTTCTCGGTAAGTGGAAATGGTGTTCCACTAGCTGTACTTAAACAAAAAGCTCAGTTAATAGAAAAAGAACTGTTAAGAAAAGATGGGATTTCGCAAGTTTCAATCTCTGGTTTTCCTGATGAAGAAATAGAAATTGCAGTAACAGAAGCAGAGTTAAGAGCCTATAATTTAAGTTTTCAGCAGGTTGCAAATGCAGTTGCAAAAAATAGCTTAATTACAACAGGTGGTTCAATAAAAACTGATGCCGAAGAGTATTTAATTCGTGCAAGTAACAGAGCCTATTATGCTAGTGACCTAGAAAATATTGTAGTGAAATCAAGTGAAAATGGGAATATTGTTTTGCTAAAACAAGTAGCCACTTTACGTGATAAATTCAATGAAAACCCTAATGGAATTTTCTTTAATGGAAACACAGCAGTTAACATTACGGTACAAAATACCAATAGCGAAGATTTAATTTCTACGGCTGATTACGTTAAAGAATATATTGGAGAATACAACCTTACTTCCAGTGATGTGGAGCTAAATGTAACTTCGGATTCTTCTATTACCTTAACGCAAAGAACTGATTTATTACTTGAAAATGCGCTTGTTGGAATGTTTTTGGTACTAATCATACTATCCATATTTCTTAAACCAAGAATTGCTATGTGGGTAGCATTTGGACTACCAATTTCTTTCTTAGGAATGTTTGCTATTGCAGGGTTTTTTGATGTAACGATTAATGTACTTTCCTTGTTCGCAATGATAATTGTAATAGGAATATTAGTAGATGATGGGATTGTAATTGCCGAGAATATATTTTCTCATCACGAAAGAGGTAAATCTCCAGTACGTGCAGCAATAGATGGAACTCTAGAAGTTATTCCTCCAATTATTTCTGCCATTTTAACTACCATTTTGGCTTTCTCTACTTTCTTGTTTTTGGATGGGAGAATAGGAGAGTTTTTTGGAGAAGTCTCCGTCATTGTGTTGATTACACTTTCTGTTTCTTTAATAGAAGCTCTTATCATTTTGCCTTCTCACATTGCCCACTCCAAAACGTTACAAAAGGAAACTAAACCTTTTAAATTTAACCTTAAAGCGGAGCAGTTTATGAATTATTTACGTGATAATTTATACGAACCTATTCTAAACTTTTTCTTAAGAAATAAAATAGTAGGATTTGCTATTATGCTAGGGTTATTCCTAATAACAATTGGAGGAATGCAAGGAGGAATAATACGAATGACTTTCTTTCCACAAATTGCAAGTGATAGGGTTCAAATTACTTTAAACATGCCACAGGGAACAAATGAAAATGTAACCGATTCATTAATCACAAATCTTGAAAAAAGTGTGTGGCAAGTAAATGAAAAATACTTAGGAACACAATCTGGAGGAGATTCTGTGGTGCTTAATATTGTAAAAACAATTGGGCCCGGTTCTTCTGTTGCTTCGCTCACAGTAAATTTACTTCAAGGTGAGTTTAGAGAAATTTCTTCACCTGAAATTACAAATGCCATTCAAGATACCGCAGATGAAATAATTGGGGCCGAGAGTTTAGTTTTTGGTTCAGGAGCCGTTTTTGGAGGTTCACCTATTGCGGTTTCTTTATTAGGAAATAAA
>CALLII010000161.1 GCA_938009745.1 uncultured Flavobacteriales bacterium | reverse complement strand
TCAGGGGACTCCTTATTTTAATCAATTTGGTGGAGAATTGGAATTGAAATTAATGAGCCAAATGGGTTATGATGCCTCTACAATGGGGAATCATGATTTTGATAATGGAATGGATGGGTTTTTGGAGGTAAAGCCAAATGCGAATTTTCCTTTTATTTGTTCTAACTATGATTTTTCGGATACTATTCTTAAAAATCACACAATTCCTTTTAAGATTTTTGAAAAAAGTGGTGTAAAAATAGGGGTGTTTGGATTGGGTATAAAATTGGAAGGACTTGTTGATAAAAAACTATATGGGAATACTATTTATCAAGATCCAATAAAAAAAGCAGATGAAATGGTGGAGATTTTGAAAAAAAATCATTCATGCGATTTAATTATTTGTTTGTCACATTTAGGGTTTTCATATCAAGAAAAAAAGGTGTCTGATAGCACTTTGGCTGTCTCTACTTCGGGTATTGATTTAATACTTGGAGGACATACACATACTTTTTTAGAAAATGCAGTTGAATTAGAAAATAAGGAAGGTAAAAAGGTGCTTGTAAACCAAGTAGGGTGGGCAGGAGTTAATTTGGGAAAAATTGATTTTTATTTTCAAAAAGATTCTAAAAAAAGAGTAAATTTGACTTCTTCAGGCGCATCTTATTTGCAAATTAAATAATATTTCTGCACCCTAAAAAAAAAGTTACTACACAATAGCAAATCGATTTTGTTTTAAACTATTTTTTGTCAATATTTGTTCAACCAAAAGGGGAGCTTGTTTATAGCTTTGAAAATAGCCAAATTTTTACTAAATTGTGGTTTGATTCATCCCTAAAGGACAGACAAAAAACGAACACGAATAATTTAATAGTACGCTTTTATGAAAAAAAACCACATCACTGTCTGGGAGAACTGCTTAAGCGTTATCAAAGATAACATCAGCTTACAGGGATACAAGACTTGGTTTGAGCCTATCGTACCGGTTAAGTTAAAGAGTAATGTTCTAACTATACAGGTTCCTTCGCAATTCTTTTACGAATGGTTAGAGGAACACTATATTTCTTTACTAAAGAAAACAATAAAAAGAGAAATTGGAACGGAGGGTAGATTAGAGTACAGTATTGTGATGGATACTAACCTAAGAAACTCAAAGCCGTACACAGTTAATTTCCCCGCAAAAACTAATAACTCGTTAAAAAACAAGTCGATAAACATACCTCTTAATGTGAACAAAAACACAATTAAGAATCCTTTTGTTATTCCAGGGCTTAAAAAAATTAACGTAGATGCAAATCTTAATGCTAGTTATACTTTCGAAAATTTTATCGAAGGAGAATGTAACAGATTAGCTAGGTCAGCAGGTTATGCAGTGGCAAGTAAGCCAGGAGGTACTTCTTTTAATCCATTGTTAATTTACGGAGGAGTAGGGTTAGGAAAAACTCACTTAGCACACTCGATTGGAATTGAAATCAAGAACAATAACCCTGAAAAAATAGTATTATATGTTTCTTCAGAGAGATTTACTCATCAGTTTATTGATGCCGTAAAGAATAATGAGACTAATGATTTTGTACATTTTTATCAAATGATAGATGTATTAATTATTGATGACATTCAGTTTTTAGCAGGAAAGGAAAAAACACAAGATGTTTTCTTCCACATATTTAACCACTTACACCAAACTGGTAAGCAAATTATCCTTACTTCGGATAAAGCTCCAGTTGATATGCAAGGAGTTGAGCAAAGATTGCTTTCTAGATTTAAATGGGGATTATCTGCAGATTTGCAGTCGCCAGGATTGGAAACAAGGATTGCGATTTTAAAGAAAAAAATGTATCAGGATGGAATTGAACTTCCTGGAGATGTAATAGAATATTTAGCTTACAGTATCACAACTAATGTTCGTGAATTGGAAGGAGCTTTAATTTCATTAATTGCTCAGTCTTCACTTAACAAGAAAGCCGTAACGCTTGATCTTGCTAAGCAAATGATTGATAAGTTTGTGAAGAACACTGCAAGAGAAGTTTCTATTGATTACATACAAAAAGTAGTTTCGGATTATTTTAATATGCCAGTAGAGCTTATGAAATCTAAAACTAGAAAAAGAGAAATAGTACAAGCCAGACAAATCTCTATGTATTTCTCAAAAAAATTAACAAAATCTTCGTTAGCGAGTATAGGAATGCAATGTGGAGGAAAGGATCACGCTACGGTATTGCACGCATGTAAAACTGTAAATAACTTACAGGATACTGATAAGCATTTTAGAAAGTACATTACGGATTTAGATAAAAAGCTAAATCTTTCCTAAACAAATAAAAAGCGAACCACACCCAAAAAAAAGCCTTTAATGAATTCTCATTAAAGGCTTTTTTTTGCTTCAACTCTTAATTTTAGAGCTTCGTTCATTGCTTCAAACCCTTGTTTAGTGTCGTTCTTTAATTTCTTTTTAAATAATGGCACCAATATTCCTGTGAATATTTCTGATTGAATAAATAAGCAGTGTGATTCTTTCTCAATTATTTCAAAAGTATGTTTCCCGTCAAAAAGTCCTTTGAATAATAGCTTCCCCAGCCATTCTAATTTTTGGTTAGGAATAGATACTAAAACAAGTGGACTAAATTTCATCCCACCAATGGTAGCTTTTATTTGGTTATTCTGATTTGGTACTCCTTCAATTTCAGTTATGAAAGGATTCCAAGAAGGGTAGGAGTTAAATTCGGTAAGCTCCTTCCATATTTCTTCAGAAGTTGAGTTAATTGTTACTTCTGTTGATAGTTTTAATGACATAATGTGTTGTTGTTTTGATTCATTACAAAATAACAACACCCCAAATCGGTATCACTTGATATAAATCAAGAAATTTGTTTCTTTCTAATTCTACTTAATGTTTCCGGAGTCATGCCTAACATTGAAGCCAAGTATTGCAAGGGAACTTGATTAAACAATTCTTTTCGTGAATTAAAAAGAAGGCTGTAACGTTCTTCAGATGACAGAGAAAGAAATGAGAATACACGGTCTTCTAAAATCAAAAAGCATTTGGCGATAAACTGTTTTTCGAGCATTGGCCAAGCTGGTACTAGTTGGTTAAGCTTATTGTAATTAGCTTTGGAAATAGAGTAGAATTGACAATCAGTTAGAGTTTGAATGTTCCATCTGGACTGAGTATTGAATACAATGCTAGATAAATCTGTTATGAACTCAGATGGTGATGAAACCCATTGGGTTATTTCTTTTCCGTTTTCATATTTATAAACTCTTACATATCCAGAAATAATAAAATTAAGAGTTTCACACCTTGTATTTTCTTTACAGATAAACTCATCTTTTGCTAAGTGAGTTATTTCAAATAGCTTTTCTACCTCGGCTAAATCATCATAGCTAATATTAAAATAGGAGTTTATATAAGTTTGTAACTCATTCATTACACGGATACTTGTCCTTTAATATGTGGATGTGGATCGTAGTTTTCTAATGTAAAATCTTCGTAAGTAAAATCGAATATAGATTTTACATCTGGATTTAATTTCATAGTAGGCAAGGCTCTAGGCTCACGTGAAAGTTGTAATTCAGCTTGTTCAATGTGGTTGTTGTACAAATGTACATCACCAAAAGTGTGAATAAAATCTCCGTATTGTAATCCGCATACTTGGGCTACCATCATAGTAAATAAGGCATAGGAAGCTATATTAAAAGGAACTCCCAAAAATGTATCTGCACTTCTTTGGTAAAGTTGGCAAGATAACTTTCCGTTAGTTACATAAAACTGAAAAAATGCATGGCAAGGAGGTAAAGCTGCTTTACCATTGGCTACGTTTTCCGAAAAGGATGCGCTTGTATCTGGCATTACGCTTGGATTCCAGGCAGAAACCATTATTCTTCTGCTGTTAGGGTTGTTTTTTATTTGTTCAATCGCATTGGCAATTTGATCAATGCCATCACTATTCCAGTTTCTCCACTGATGGCCATAAACAGGACCTAAGTCTCCGTTTTCATCTGCCCAATCATCCCATATTCTTACTTTATTTTCTTGAAGATATTTAATGTTAGTTTCTCCTTTTATAAACCACAATAACTCATGAATAATTGAGCGTAAATGTAGTTTTTTGGTAGTAACCATTGGAAAACCTTTGGCTAAATCGAACCTCATTTGATGTCCAAAACAACTAATTGTTCCAGTTCCAGTTCGGTCGCCTTTTTGCTCTCCGTTATGTAATATATGTTGAAGTAAATCGTGGTATTGTTTCATATAGCATTAGCTAGAATAAGTGAATAAACAAAAATAACAAAATGTAGTTTTACATCATTACTCATGGAGGTATAGTTATAAACTGTGTGTTGAAAAAATCTTAATCTTTATTTTTGTTAGATGTCTAACTTATTTATCCAATTAAATTCTTCTTCAATTATTCTTTCTTTTTCTTTTTTTATAAACTCTAAAAATGCTGTTGCAGTAGGAGATAGTTTTTTTGATTTAACCCATACTAAATCCCAATTAGAAGTTAATGGTAAGCCTTTAAATGGTATTAACTGTAAATCACCATTTTTCAATTCATTTTTAATTCCAATTAATGGCATTATCGAATAACCAAACCCAGCTATAAGGGCTTGTTTCAAAGCTTCATTTGAGGTCAATTCCATTTTTTTATGAGAGGGTAGATCATTCTCTCTTATAAAATTTTCCATTGCATTTCTTGTTGCTGAACCTTCCTCTCTATATATTAATGGATATTGCTCGAACATTTTATTTTTTGAGATTTTCTTGCTGGATATTATTTTTTTTCCACCAACTAGATATAGTTTGTTTTCCATAAGTTGAACTTTATCTAAATTTAATTGTGCAGGAATTACTGATACTAGTGAAAAGTCTACTTCATTTTTTTCTAGACTTTTAACAACTTTCTTTTTGTTAGTTACATCCATTATTAGCTCTACTCCTTTGTTTTTATTTAAAAAATCGGAAAGAAAATAAGGCATTACATATTTACCTGTAGAAACAACTGATATTTTTAATCTGCCTGCAATTTGTCCCTTGAATGATAGTGTTTTATAATTTATTTCTTGAACTTCATTTAGTATTTTTTCTGCCGCTTTAGCAATTTCTTTTCCGAAATCAGTTACATACAATTGCCTGCCAACAACCTCAGTTAGTGGAACCGAAAACTGTTCTTGAAATTTTTTTAATTGAATTGAGACCGCAGGTTGACTTAAAAATAATTCTTCCGAAGCTTTCGTAACACTTTGTTTTTGAGTGACCTTAAGGAATACTTGTAGCTGGTGGAGGGTATAATTCATAAGTTTTGTTTATGTGTGTTATTAAAAGTATATATAAAAATAAATAAATAATTATTATCAATTTTGTTCTATCAAAAAAACATATAAACATGGAACAAACAGATAATAACAACAGACAACAATTTAAAACTTCATCAGGAGCTAATGCTAAAAACTCTGTTTCTGATAATCAAAAATCATTTTTTTCAAAATTAACTCTTATGGAAACGATAGGGCTATTAGTCTTTGTCTTGTTTTCTTGTGTTGTTTTATACGGAATGGATACTGAAGTTTATAAAGATAAAATAGTTGGATGCCTAGGCATTGTTGCCTGCGTTTTAATATTAAGATTTTCAAGTAAATAATTAAATTATTAGATATGTTAGAAATTAAAGAAAAAAAAGTAGTTGATGTAAATCAAAAAATTCAGTTAGTTGATGGGAAATTTTCTCCGGGAGAAGCTTCGCATGTTATAAACTCATTGATTAACGAAAAAATTAACTTTCATAAATTACAAGCATTAAGTTGGTACGAAAGAAATCATGATGCTGATACATCTCATTCTGAGAAAAGACAGAAAGAACTTCTTGAGGAAAAAATTACTGCTCGAGAATATATCATGTCAGCTAGAGAGCAAGGGTATGATGTAATAATTGATGGAGTTTTAGAAATTAAATTTGTAAAAAAATAAATTAGTTTTAATACAAAGTTTTAAAAGCCAGTTATGGATTTACATTTATTATTAGATAACCTTACTAATCCTGCTCTTCTTTTCTTTTTTTTAGGAATACTAGCAGTTCAACTCAAGAGTGATTTAGCAATACCGCCAAATTCTTCTAAATTCATTTCTCTTTATTTACTTCTTTCAATTGGTTTTAAAGGAGGTCAAGAGTTATCCCACAGTGATTTTAATGCAGAAATTGGCTGGTCATTAGTACTAGGTATATTATTGGCTTTACTTGTTCCTCTTTACACATATTTTATTTTAAGAATAAAATTTAGTGTTGCTAATGCAGGTGCTATTGCAGCTTCATACGGTTCTGTTAGTGCAGTAACATTTGTTACGGCTATTTCATTTTTAGAAATGGAAGGAATAGAATTTGGAGGACACATGGTGGCAGTTATGGCATTGATGGAAGCACCTTCAATAATTGTAGGAGTATTGTTACTCTCAATCTATGATAAAGAAAATACTGAAAAAGTTAATATTCCTAAAGTAGTAAAGCATGCATTAACCAATGGTAGTGTGTTGCTTATTATGGGAAGTTTAGTTGTTGGTTTTTTAGCAAGCGAACAGCAAGCAGAAGGGATTAAACCTTTTACTACTGATTTATTTAAAGGGTTTTTAGCAGTATTTTTATTAGACATGGGGATTACAAGCGGAAAAAAATTATCCTCTTTCCTTAAGAAGGGATGGTTTGCATTGACATTTGCTATTGTGATTCCAATAATAAATGGATGTGTAATTGCATTTATAAGTTCAGGTTTTACTGAAAGTGTAGGAAATAGATTACTGTTTGCAATCCTTGCAGCAAGTGCCTCTTACATTGCTGTACCAGCAGCAATGAAACTAGCTGCTCCTAAAGCAAATCCAAGTTTGTATTTGCCTATGGCTCTCGCTATAACCTTTCCTTTTAATATTACATTGGGGATGCCGCTTTATTTATGTGTGATACAAAGTTGTTAATCGTTATTGATTAAAATACATTATTAAACTTCTTCAAGAATTTGTAGAGGTTTTTTTATTTATCAATTTTAAATAACTTCTTTATTCTTCCCAGAAAAGTTGTTTTAGTAGATGAGTTTTCGATATTATTTTCAATATCTGCAAGTTGGTTTAAGTAGGAATCTGCTGAAAAATTTAGGGTTATAATTTTCTTTCTTTTTAACCACTTATTAGATTCAGCTATTACCTGATCTTCACTAATAGTTTTTATTTTAAATGATTTATTGAGTAGTTTTTTAGGAATTGGTTGTGATTTGGAAATGAGTCTTAGTAGTTTTTCGAAATTTACATTTTTTGCATCAATCAGATGGATGTGGAAATGACTATTAGGTGTAATTTCAAAATTACTTAAGGAAAAAGCATTGTTGGTATATCCGTCAATTTCCCACAGAGAATAATAGTTAATATTACCAAAAATTTCTTTTAATAAAATAGGTTTCTTAATTAAATCTATACTTTCTAAAATTACTTTTATTAAGTTTTCAATTTGTTCCATTTTCTTATCGGGAGTACTTAACTCCGTAGTAACTTTTTTCGAGCTAAGTACATTAATAAACATCTTGAGATTTGAAGTGTTTTCGGATAGCCAAATTTTAATGGGTTCAAAATTACCTTTTGCAGCTTGCCCAATTTTACTCCCAACTTCCTTTGGGAATTCTTCAATAAATGCATTTAAATCTTTTTTAGTAAATTGATTTAATACACTTATAAATATTCTAATTACTAATTCTATTAAGAGTCCCATTTATTACTGTTTGGCTAAATTTAGTAAAGTTTCAATTGTTTCGTAAATTTTTATGAGTTACAAGTTGTTGAAAGGGAATATTTCTAAATTCTTTAAACAAAAAAAAGCCTTTCAATTTCTTGAAAGGCTTTTTTTACTAGTGTGGGCCCACCAGGGCTCGAACCTGGGACTTTCTGATTATGAGTCAGATACTCTAACCAACTGAGTTATAGGCCCAATCGCAAAACTAAAGCTTTGCAATTCTTTTCCTTAATGTGGAAAGTCTGCGAATTTAAAAGGTCTTACTTCTATTTCCAAATTTTGATTGCTTTATTTAGCAAAATAATTATCACCTCATCTTTCTCAAGATGATTTTAAAGATCGTTCCTTCATTTATTTTACTATCCACCATTATGGTTCCACCATTCAGTTCAATCATTTGTTTTACCATATATAATCCAATCCCTGTTCCAGTTGCTTGATCATGTACTCTTTCAAAAATTGAAAATACTTTTTCTCTGTCTTTTTCCAGGTCAAACCCTATTCCATTGTCTTCAAAAATTAATTGAATACTATCATTTTCAATTTTTTCTGAGGTGATTTTTACAATTTTTTGCCTTTCATCCGATCCATATTTAATGGAATTACTCACTAAATTGTAAAATACACTTTCTAAAATAGACTGATTATAATAAAAGGATTTTTCTTTAAAGTCAATTACAAATTTCACATTATTATCCTTTATAAGAATTAGTAATGACTTTTTTGTTTCTTCAAAAATGTTGGAAAAATAGAGTTGCTCAACATTCTTTTTATTAGCTTGCATTTGCCTAATAGTCTCTAACGTAGCTTTAATTTTATCTTCTAATAGAATTGCTGATGACATTAGCATTTTTGAAATTTCTGGTCTTGATTCTTCATCTGCATCCTCAAGTATTTCCACAAGTCCTTTAATATTATTTATTGGGTTCTTTAAATCATGAGATAAGGAAAAAGAAAATTGCTCAATATTTTGGTTTTGGGCAGTAAGTACAAAAGTTTTTTCATCTACCATTTTCTCTAGTTTAGCAGTAGTTTTTTTTAGTCTCCAACTTCTGTAAACAATAATAATAAATGTTAAAAGTCCTATTATACCTATCATTAAGTAAAGGAAAAGAGGAGTTTTCCAAAAAGGTTTTAAAACAGTAAACTTAATTTGCGTTTCTTTTAATACAAGTTCATTTATTGGGTCATAAGTTCTGACCATAAATTTATAATCTCCTGGTTTTAGATTGTCATAAGAGATGTTGTTTTTTTGTTTAGGATTTGACCATCCCTCTTCTTTTCCTGAAAGGAAATGTTGGTAGTATATTTTGTTTTTAAGACTTATAGACTCATAGGTAAATTTAATAGGAAACCCATTATGAGGCGTTTCTATAATAGAATCATTGGTAACCGTTTTTCCTGAGATAAGAATTTCTGTTATATTGATTGTTGCTCCCGAATTTTGAAATAATTGTGAATCAAAAGTTTTTATTAATCCTTTTTGAGTTACAAAAAAAACATCTTTTTTATGTTTCATTGCAAAGGGTAAAAACTTTGCTTTATTAAAATATTTATCCCCAAAAAACGAGTAAATATTTTTTTCAATATTATACCAAATCACTCCAATTTTAGTTGAGATCCAAAGATTATTATCTTCTTGAATACAACTAAGAACAGACGTGTACGGAATACTCTTATTTTTACTAAAATTAGAGAAAATATTGCTCTCTTTATCATATAAGTATAGTCCATTATTAGATGTTGAAATCCACATTTTCCCTGAGTCACTTTTTGATATATAAGTGAAATTCAGTTTATCAGTTTCAATTTCTTTCTCAAAATATGGGGCTAGCGATTTCCCATTAACTTGATATATATTTCCTTTTCCCAACAAAAGAACTTTCCCATCCAATTTCATTATAGAAGTAGCTTCAAATGATTCTAATCCTTTAGCCAAATATACAGATTCACTGTAAGCCGAGTATATGTATGCTCTTTTGTTTGCAATAATTAATAAATCTCCATTTCCAGTTTTTTCAATACTAGTAACGTTTTTGCCCCTTAATCCGTCAAACGAATATTCTGTTCCCGATTCTCTAAAATAAAGAAACATACCGTTAGAAGTTCCATAAAACAACTCTGTGCCAAACTGAGTTATAGCGCAATTAATTTCTCTGGCGTTATTAGTAAAAACAAGGGAGTAATATGGTTTACCATTACTTAAATTTGCTGAAACAATATTGTTCTTAAATGTTAATAAATATGAACTTTCGGATTGCTTGTAACTAAATAATAAGTTGGCATTATTCCATGGATAAAGCGGAAAATTTTGGAGTGGTAAACTCATCAAACCATTCTCTTTTGATGCAATCCAAAGCGTATTTTCTCTATCTACTATAGCGTCTTTTACTTCGTTTTGCTTTAGTCCATTTTGATCAGT
>CALLII010000160.1 GCA_938009745.1 uncultured Flavobacteriales bacterium | reverse complement strand
AGAGTATAATCTTCATGACTTGCCCAGGTTTTAATCGCACTGTACAAATCTGTATCGTCTAATTGTGTAAAATATTCCAACACTTCTATCTTATCAAAATCAGCTTTAGAATAATTATTGTAAAGAAACTTTTTTAATACTGGACTTGCATGCAATTCAACTCCATCTTCTGCTAATTGTTTTGCTCTCTTTAATATCTGAACTAAAAAATTTTCTGCAGCTAAAACTGTCTTGTGCAAATAAACTTGCCAATACATAAGTCGCCTAGCAACAATGAATTTCTCTATAGAATAGATCCCTTTTTCCTCTATAACCAACTCATCCTTATGCACGTTTAACATGTTGATAATCCTATCGCTACTCACAACTCCCTCTGATACTCCACTGTAAAAACTATCTCTTTTCAAATAGTCTAATCTATCCATATCGAGCTGAGAAGAAACTAATTGATGTAGGAATTTTTTCTTATAACTATTTGTGAAAATCTCTATTGATAAATCTAATTCTCCATCAAATTCTTCGTTCAATTTGTTCATCAAAAGAATAGAAATATCTTCGTGACTTACTCCTTTTACCAAAGTGTGTTCAAGAGCATGAGAAAAGGGTCCGTGACCAATGTCGTGTAATAAAATTGCGATTAAAACTCCTAATTCCTCATCATCTGAAATTTCTACTTCTTTCAATTTCAAAACCTCAATGGCATTTTGCATAAGGTGCATTGCTCCTATTGCGTGATGAAAACGAGTGTGATGAGCACCTGGATAAACCAAATAAGATAATCCTAATTGTTTTATTCTATTAAGCCTTTGAAAATAAGGATGATCAATTAATTTAAGAATAATTGGGTATCGAATTGTAATAAAACCGTAAATTGGGTCGTTAAGTATTTTCATGGTCAAATATTAATCGGAATATCCGATATTTATACAAAAATAACAATATTAAACCACTTAAAATTAGATTGACCAATTGAATCTTTTTTAGATAAAGTGAATTATAAAATAAAAATAGAATGGCAGCAAAAATTTTATGGGCAGATGACGAGATTGATTTATTGAAACCTCACATCATGTTTTTGGAACAAAAAGAATTTGAAGTAGACACTATAAATAATGGTGCTGAAGCAATAGAAATGGTAGAGAAAAATAATTACGACATTGTTTTTTTGGATGAAAATATGCCCGGAATTTCAGGTCTTGAAGCACTAAGTGAAATAAAAAGATTAAGACCTTCTTTGCCTGTAATTATGATTACAAAAAGTGAGGAAGAGGCAATTATGGAAAGTGCTATTGGGAAAGATATTTCGGATTATTTGATAAAACCTGTCAATCCAAATCAAATTTTACTTTCTATCAAGAAAAACATAGATCAAAGCAGATTAGTAAGTGAAGAAACTACTTCTAGCTATCAACAAGAGTTCAGACAAATTGCTATGAGGCTAATGGATAGACTTGATATAGAAGATTGGAAAGAAATGAATAAAGGTTTAGCATATTGGGAACTTAAAATGGATAAATCTCAAGACAAAAGTATGTCTGAAATTTTTGAAATGCAGAAAAAAGAAGCCAATCAGCAATTTAGTAAGTTTATTGAAGACAACTATTTATCATGGCTTAATGGCACTTCGGATGAAACACCAGTTCTGTCTCACACTCTATTTTCAAAGAAAATTGCCCCTCATATTAAAGAAAAAAACACTTTCCTTATTGTGATTGATAACTTTAGATTTGACCAATGGAAAGTGCTAGAACCTTATTTTGGTGAGTATTTTGATGTGGAGGAAGAGGATACTTATTTTAGTATTTTACCCACAGCAACACAATACGCAAGGAATTCTATCTTTGCAGGCTTAATGCCTTCTGAAATAAGAAAGAGATTTCCATCCAAATGGGTAGAAGAGGACGAAGAAGGGAGTAAAAACAACTTCGAGGAGGATTTTCTGCTTGATCAGATGAAAAGGCTTGGAATGAGCTTAAAAACATCTTACAATAAGATTACAACTCATGCTAAAGGAAAAAAATTAGCCGATAACTTTTCTGATTTACTTCAAAATGACTTTAATGTGATTGTTTACAATTTTGTAGACATGCTTTCTCATGCAAGAACAGACATGGAAGTGATTAAAGAATTAGCAGATGATGATGCAGCTTATCGTTCAATCACTGAATCATGGTTTAAACATTCTCCTTTACTTGAGATCATTAAAAAAATTCAAGAAAGTGGAAATAATATTATACTAACTACAGACCATGGAATGGTTAAAGTTACTTCTCCAATAAAAGTTGTTGGTGATAAAAGTGTAAACACAAACTTGAGGTATAAACTTGGTAAAAATCTTAGCTACAAAGAAAAAGATGTTTTTGAAATTAAGAATCCAGATGATGCTTTTTTACCAAAAATCAATCAAAACACACGCTATATTTTTGCTAAAGACGATACTTTTATTGCTTATCCTAACAATTATAATTATTATGTAAACTTTTACAAAGACACGTTCCAACATGGGGGTATTTCTTTGGAAGAAGTAATAATTCCAATTATTAAGCTTAAGGCTAAGAAATAATAGCTCTTATTTATATTTTTAAAAACTCCAAGTAGTCATATTGCTTGGAGTTTTTTAATGCAAATTCTTTTTAAAAAAAGCAATAAAAAAAGCCTGATGGAGATTCCATCAGGCTTTTTAAGTCATTATCTATTTTTATTTATTTAAAATAACTCTGTGCTGTTCTTGTTTCCCTTCACTTTGAAGAACTAATACATAAACCCCAGAATTAAGTTTAGTTAAATCAACTTGTTTTCTTCCATTATGATTAAAATAGTAAGCTTCTTCAAACACTACTCTTCCTTGTATATCTAATACTTTTACATTTGATCTATTTGAGTTTCCTTCATTAAGAATTGTAAACTGACCCTTGTTAGGGTTAGGGAAAATTTTGTAGTTATTTACGTCACTTATTTCATCAATACTAGAATATGCGGTATCTCTAATACTGAAATTATCAATAAACCAATCGTTATCTTCTGTTCCTGTTACTGCACTTGCATAGAAGGCAAATTTAACTAATCCGGTACTGCCTCTCAATGAATGTACGATATGATCTCCTCCAATAGATGGCGAAGTTGAAGAAGAATTCCATAATTCTAAAATTCCAGAATGATTCCAAGTAACTCCATTGTTATAAGAAATAAGAAGAGCAACAGTGTCGTCATTCCCTATTGTTCCTGCTGTTGTCGCGTTAAAAGCAGTCATAGCAATATCAAACTCAATGATATGAGCAACACTTAAATCGGTTCCTAAATCAAAACTAGGAGAAATTAACCATTCATCTTGATTAAAATAAAGATTTAATCTTGCTGAACCAGCTGTTCCAACATTTCCTAATCCATCTGGTGTCCAGTTTGAATTTGAAATTGCAACAGAAGAACTTGTAGCTCCTAATCTTCCTATTGCTTCTTCCCAACATATTGGTAAGCCATCAGGATAAGCAGTTGTATAAGAAGAAAAATCTTGGATATAAGGTATACTTGCAGAAGAAGGACAACCTGTAAAACCACAATGTGGTCCATCCCAGAAACTTGTATCTCCGTTAGTACAAATAGCTTTCACCCAGAAACAATATTCAGTTAATGGACTTAATCCATTTACTATAACAAAATTTGTTGTTGATGTTGTAGTTTGACCTCCTGCTGGGTTTGTTATTGGGTCGTATCCTGCTGGACCATAATTAATAACATAACTTACATGAGTCGTATCAAAATTCCATCCTAGGTTTATTGATGTTGAATCAACTCCCGCATTTAATACAGAAACTGCTGGAGCTCTTTCACAAGAAGGAATCGTTTCAAAACAGAATTCATCCATGTATAAAAAATCAAATGTGTTAGAAGGTTTCCATAAGAAAGCTATGTGCTGATCTGTTCCTGTATAAGTATCAAATGCTACTTTATAGTTTTCGTAAGTTGTTGTTGGTATGATTGTATCAATTGGATTAAAAGTTCCAGGGTTAGCTGGGTCACTCATTGTACCAACTACAACTGTAGAGTCTCCTCTCATCCAAAAGTTTGCTCTGTGAGTTCCAGCACTAACTGCTGTCATTTCTGGCGAGATTAACATTAAAGTTGCTGCTGCATCTGAACTGTTAGTAAAATAAGCTGTATTTGTTCCTGCATATGCTCCAAAAGTTCTGATACTTACGTCAGAAAATGTAGAAGTAGAACTAACAAAGTTACTCCAACAAATTGGTAATTCTCCTGCTGCATACGTTTCAAAACCTTCGCATAAATCTACAACTGGTGCACAGTCAGTACAAAACCTCATTGGTCCTATCCATAAACTTGTATCACCTGCTGCACAAAAACTTCTTAAATAAACATCATAACAAGCGCTTGCTGTTAATCCAGTTATTACAGCTGGATTAGTGGCTGAATTTACTGTTGTTCCAGCTCCTTGTGTAAATCCTGGAACTCCATATTCAAGTATCCAAGAAACATCTGCAGAACCATTTGTCCAACTAATGTTAGCTGTTGTTTGAGAGGCACTATCAAAAGTTAAGTTTTGTGGTCTTGGACAAGTTGGGACTTGTACTACAGCAAAGTTATCTACAAATACATTGTTATCTGCATTCCCTATTGTTGATTCTGCATATAAACCAAATCTAACTTTCCCAGTATAACCAGCAGCAGTTAAGTCATAGTAAAAATAATCGCCAGTAGGTGAAGGTGTGTTTCCTGTATCCCATTTTTCAAGAATATTGGTGTCAGACCAAGTTAATCCATTATCAGGAGAGATAATTAAATAAAACTTATCATCTGGTCCAAATGTTGTTACTGCTGAACCACTAAATGGAGTTAAAGCAACATCAAATTCAACTTGATAAGGAGTTGCTCCTGTTCCTAAATCGATAGAAGGTGAAATTAACCACTCTTCTTTACCTGTTGTCCAGATATTCATTCTTGCAGAAATAGAATTTCCAAATACATTTCCAAAATCATCATTTGTCCAATCCGAAGGACCAAAAGCTAAAGTTGTTGCAACTGTTAAAAGTCCATTAGCATCATTCCAACAAGCAGGATCATTTGAAAAAGTATATAAATCAAAGTCTTCTAAATAAGGTGGTGTAAATGATGAACAAGGAGTAGTGAACTGAAGTGGACCTGCCCATAAACTTGTATCACCCACTCCACAGATAGTTCTTAAATAAACTTCGTAAGTCGTGTTAGATAATAACCCATTAATAAATGTGGTATCATTTAAAGTATTTACAGGAGTCCCTGAGCCTAAAATAAATCCTGGTGCTCCATATTGTAATTCATAAGGTCCATCTGTTGATGCAGTGTCCCAAGTTAAATTAACAGAATCAGCAAAAACTGAAGCTGTTCTAAAATTCAATGGTCTTGGACAAGTTGGCACAAACCTTACAGTAAAATTATCTATAAATAAATCATTGTCTTCATTAAAAACAGTACTCTCTGCATAAATTGCAAGCCTAACCAAACCTGTATAGCCAGCTGCAGTTAAGTTATAAGAAACAAACTGACCTGTAAAAGAAGGTGCAACATTACTCGTATCCCACATAATTAATACGTTTGTATCTGACCAAGTTGTTCCGTTATCTGTAGAAATAACTAAAGCAATTTTATCATCTGGAGCTAGTCCAGCTGCTGAAGCTGCTGCATTGAAATAATCAGTAAAAGCAATATCAAATTCTACTTGATAAGGAATTGCTCCTGATCCTAAATCGATTGAGGGTGATATTAACCAATCGTTTTTATTAGTAGAATATAAATTCAAAGTAGCTGCATTTGATGCTCCTGTAATATTTGCAAATTGACGACTCCCCCAATTTGAACCTGTATAGGTTAAACTTGTATTGACAGTCATAATTCCTTGAGCTAAATCCCAACAAGCAGGTGCTGATGCAAACGCCATTGTTGTAAAGTCTTCAGAATAGGTTGGAATAAAAGAACTACATAATGTAGTAAAAGAAAATGGACCTTGCCAAGAACTTGTGTCCCCTGCTTTACAGATACTTCTTACATAAACATCATAAGTAGTTACTGCAGTTAAAGAACCAATATTAATCGTATCATTAATACTAAACCCTGTTGAA
>CALLII010000159.1 GCA_938009745.1 uncultured Flavobacteriales bacterium | reverse complement strand
TTAAACCTTTTGGTTTATTGTAGGATAAAAAACGATTTTAAACAAAAATATGAGTAATTCATCAAAAAATAAGGCGATTAGAGTAGGAATTTCTATTGGAGATATCAATGGAATTGGTCCAGAAGTAATTCTTAAAACTTTTTCGGACAATAGAATACTTGATTTTGTTACACCAGTTATTTATGGTTCTGCATCTATTTTATCTTCTCATAGAAAAACTTTGGATTTACCAGCTTTAACTCATACCAACTTAGAGGACGGAATGGAAGCAAAGTCTAAAACCTTATATATTAAAAAATGCTGGGAAAAAGATCCAGAATTAAACATAGGAGTTGAAACTCCAGAGGGAGGTGAGTATGCAATAAAATCATTGAAAGCAGCAACAGATGACTTAGCAGCTTCTAAAATTGATGTATTAGTTACGGCTCCTATCAATAAGCACAATGTTCAAAGTAGTGAATTTAATTTCCCTGGACATACCGAGTTTTTAGCCAAACTTTCTAATGTAGATAATGCGCTAATGCTAATGGTAGCAGATAACCTGAGAGTAGCAGTTGTCTCTGGACATGTTCCTCTTAAAGATGTTGCAAAGAATTTAACGAAAGAAAAAATTGTAAACTCTTTGGTTCAGCTAAATGATAGTTTGATGAAAGACTTTGGAATCACTAGACCAAAAATTGCTGTAATGGGACTTAATCCTCATGCAGGAGATAATGGAGTGATTGGTGATGAAGAAAAGGCTATTATTTCTCCAGCAATTGCAGATGCAAAAGGTAAAGGAATTATGGCTTTTGGTCCTTATTCTGCTGATGGATTTTTTGGTAGTTCAGTGTATACTCAATTTGATGGAATATTGGCTATGTATCACGACCAAGGCTTAGTTCCGTTCAAGAGTCTTTCTTTTGGTAATGGAGTTAACTTTACTGCTGGTTTACCAATTGTAAGAACATCTCCTGATCATGGAACAGGTTTTGATATTGCAGGAAAAAATCAAGCTTCAGAATCTTCTTTTAGAAACGCTTTGTATTTGGCTGTAGATATCTATAAAAGTAGAATAATGCATAAAGAGATTACTAGCGATCCCTTGCAGAAGCAAAAAAGGTAACTAGCGAATCAATTTATTAGCTTGAACAATATGCCTTTTGTTGTGATAAATTACAACACGCAATGTATCGCCCAATTTTAGCTTTATTAGTTTTGAAATACTAATAGCTGTTTTTATTTTATTCAAGTTTTTATTCTTTACTTTTTCTAAAATTTCTAATAATTGATTTTGTTGTTTTAAAAACCTATCCAAAGTTTTTATATCCAAATCACTTCCTAGTGGGTTCATGTTTTTGAATGTCTTCATAGTATTCAACTTTTCTTTTGGAAGCATGCTTTTTGCAAAATAATTACCCAACATTCCACTTTTAAAATTTTCGTTTGGAGCCTGATTAGAATTATTCATTCTGTTATTTATTTCAGGGATATAAAAATCACCATATAAATTTAGGTGTTCCAAACATTCAAGAATACTCCACGAAGTTTCGTTTGGTTTACTATTCAATTGTTCTAAACTTAGAGATTTAAATTGTTCTCCTTCTTTAATGTGAGTTAAAGTCATTTCTACTAACTCATTTAATAATTCTGATGTTTTCATAAGCCAAAGTTAGAGATACAAATCGAATAAAAAATTGACTCAAATCAATGTTTTTTCATTCTGGATAAAGTTTCTGGAGACATACGAAGGTATGAAGCAATGTGTTTGTTAGGTATTTCTTGAAACAATTGGGGACTTCTTTTTAGTACCCTCAAATACCTTTCTTTGGGAGAGTTTGTTAGGATATCTATTTCTCTTTCTATTTGTTGAAGTGCTAACTCTTCTAAATTTTTATTCCAAATTTCTTTAATGAATGAATGTTTTTCAATTAATTGCTTAAACGTATTTTTATCCAAAATTTTTAATGTAGTTTTTTTAATCGCTTGAATATTAAAAATAGAAGGTTTTTCGGTCAAGAATGAATCAAGTGCAGTGATTATGGAATTTTTATATCCAAAACGAATTACTTTTTCTTCGTCTTCATGCAATATAAAAACTCTTACACTTCCTTCTACTACAAAATATAGATTAGAGTCTAGGGTGTTGCCCAATTTAATAAATTCGTTTCTCTTAAATGTTTTCGTTTCTTTCCATAATTTTTTTTCGTCCAAAAATTTTAATAATTCCATAAGGCTAATATACTATTTATTTGTTTTTTCAGTTTAGAAATGAAACCAACCATTGTTTCACAAAATAATTAATTTTATTTAGTTTTGATTATCAATGAAAAAAAACCAAATTATTATGAAAAAGCTACTCTATATTTTTACTTCACTTATTCTTATTACTTCTTGCGGAAATGAAGTTGATTTTCAAGCTCAGCTTGAATCTATGAAACAAGAGAATGCAGATTTGAGATTACAAAATGAGCAGATTGCAGAGAAAGATGTTTTAATAACAGAATATTCTCAGTTTATTATGGATGTTCAAAGTAATTTGGATCAAATTAGAAACAGAGAAAACACAGTATTACTTCCAAAAAATGGAGAAGGAATAAAACAAACACCTGCGCAGATAAAAGAAGACTTACAACAATTAGGAGCATTATTAGCCGATAATAAAAAGAAGATTGCGAGTATGAAATCAAAGCTATCTAATTCTAATATTCAAATGGATGGTTTGGAGAAAGTGATTAGAAACTTATCAGCTCAAGCAGAAGAGAGAGAAGTTAAAATACTTGGAATGAAAGGAGAACTAAGTGATATGGGAGTGGCATTTGATGAATTGATGGCTGCTTACGAAAATAACATTGAAGTCATTGCTGATAAAAATGAGAGAATAGAGAATCAAGATAATTTATTGCACACTGCTTATTATGCATTTGGATCAAAAAAAGAATTAAAAGCAAATAATGTAATTACTGGGGAAGGAGGTTTTATTGGAATAGGAAAAACAAAGACTTTAAAAGATGATTTTAATAAAGATTATTTCACAGAAGTAAATACAACTGAGCTTACAGAGATTCCTATGGGAGTGAAGAAAGCAGAAATAATTACTACCCATCCAGCAGGTTCTTATGAATTGGTAGGTGATGGAAATGTAGAAAAACTTAAAATTTTGGATTCAGATAAATTTTGGAGTGTGAGTAAGTATTTAGTTGTTGTAACAAAGTAGATTCATAAATAAAACACTTGTCTTTATAAAAAACAAATCCAACTAATATTTATATTTTGTAAATTGTAGGAACCAACTATTAGAATTGTTAACTCGTAATATATATAAAGTCATAAGTAATTAGTTTTGAAATCCTTTACAACATATTGTAATTATATAATTGTATCAGCATTTGTATGTTTTTCTTTTACCTCACTTCGTGGAGCACACCTAGTAGGAGGGGAGATGAGTTATAGATGTTTGGGTGGTAACTCTTATGAAATAACCCTTAAAGTTTATAGAGATTGTCAGTCTTCAGCAACACAATTTGATGCCCAGGCAAGAGTTGGAATATTTGATGGAGTTACAGGATCATTAATAACTACTCTTAATATTCAATTTCCAGGGGAAAGTGCTATTCCTTTAAATTCTGTTTCAGGATGCTTAGTAATTCCTCCAGGTCTTTGTCTAAGACAAACAATTTATAAGGATACCACAACTTTATTGCCCTCACCAAATGGGTATGATTTGGTTTACCAAAGATGTTGTAGAGATCCTGCAATTGTAAATATTATTGGGCCAGGAGTTGGAAACACTTATTATTCATTCATTCCACCCAATGATGTATTATGTAACAGTAGCCCATCTTTTAATAATTTTCCACCTGTTTTCTTGTGTATCAATGATTCTTTAGATTTTGATTACTCTGCAACAGATATTGACGGAGATTCTTTGGTTTATGAATTTGTAACTCCTTATGTGGGAGGAACGTCTGCAGCACCTGCACCAGCACCTTCTCCACCTCCTTTTGGAACAGTAAATTGGGCGGCAGGTTATAGCCTTAATAATCAAATTGATGCAACCCCTGTTTTAACAATTAATTCTGTTACAGGAAGGCTGACGGGAGTTCCAACAGGAATTGGAAAATATGTGGTAGGTGTAAAAGTAAAAGAATACCGAAATGGAGTTTTTATTAGTGAAACAATAAGAGATTTTCAATTTAATATCTTGAATTGCCAAAAATCCATTGCTTCAGTTTTTGACCCCGGAACTATTTGTAATAGTTTTGAAGTTAGTTTTGTTAATCAGAGTATAAATGCAACCTACTATTTTTGGAATTTTGGCGATCCAACTACTTTAGCAGATACTTCTTCTCTGGCTTCTCCTACCTATATCTACCCAGATACTGGTGTGTATAGGGTGATGTTAATTGTAGATCCAAACT
>CALLII010000158.1 GCA_938009745.1 uncultured Flavobacteriales bacterium | reverse complement strand
AACCAATCGGATGAGTTAAAAACTGAATCAGTCTTTAACTTTTGTAAATCATCAATATGGATTGGAGCTATTTTCATTAGTTCACTTCAAGCTTTTTGTAAAGATTAATTAATTTTTCTGATTCCTTTGCCCAGTTATATTTTTCGTTAATGGCTTTTATTCCGTTACGCCCCATTTCATAGGCCTTTTTGTCATCAGACATTAATAAATTTATAGCTTCTGAAATCTCATCAGGCGAATTTGGGTCAACACATATTCCACAATTATTCCCTTCTACAACTTCTCTCCACAAAGGAAAATTAGAGGTTATTATTGGAATTCCTGCACTCATGTACTCAAACATTTTATTTGGTTGAGCATCTATATGATTTGGAACCCCATGAAAAGTTACAATCCCTATTTTTGATTTAGCCAAAATATTTGCCAATTCTAATCTATTAACCTGTCCGTGAAAGATTGTTTTTTTCCAACCATTAAAATTTTTAACTTCTTCAAAAACAGAAGATTCATTAAATGTCCCTGCTAAATTAAGATTAGTATCACCAACCTTTTCCATTGCTTGAATCAGTTCCTCAATCCCTCTAATTTTTGAAATTCCTCCTAAATAACATACTTCGTTACTTCTATCATTCCACAGATTTTCTGAAGACAACTCTCCCAAAATCGGATAGTTATTAATATCAATAGAGTTTTTATTAAATTTTTCGAATTTACTATTTATAACTGGAGTTGCAGATATAACACAATCCAATTTGGAACAAATAAACTTCTCGTAAAACGAAAATACTTTAGACAAAACCTTTGATACAAATTTGTTCAAATAAGGTTTTCCCATTAGTTGTTTTGGGAAATCTTCGTGAGCATCAAAAATAACTACTTTGCCTTTTCGTTTCAACTTTATTGCAACTGGCATCAACTCAGGATCGTGTAAATGATAAATATCACAATCTAAATTCCAAGCAATTTTATAAGCTTTTCTTGTTTTTAATAACATTCTGGACAACCTTCCCTTACTCTCTGGCAATGGAATTAATTTAACTCCATTTACCGTTTCTTTTTTATCGTGAGTTACAACTAAAGAAACCTCATATCCAGCTTTAGCCAAGGACACACATTCCTTATGGAATATACGCACATCAAATGGCGGGTGAGCTGTAGATATGTGACAAACTTTGATACTCAAATCTCTAATCGTTTTACTAAGTATTTAACTGGGAAATAAGAAGATAAAAAACCTACTGTAATCACAGTTATCATAATATATAAAATATCCATCCCTTCCACTTCCATAGGTTGAGTTTCGATAATAGAATCTTGAATTGGAACAAACCCAAACCATATTTGTAAATAACACACTAATATACCTAAAGATAAACCTATTATCCCTCCTAATAAATTGATTAACAATCCCTCGTAAAAAAATAAATTTGTTACCTCTTTTTTAGTAAAACCTATTGAATAAAGGGTAAATACATCTTTTTTCTTTTCCAATATAAGCATGGTTAATGAAGCCATTAAAGAAAAGGCGGCAATAACCATTACAAAACACAAAATGATAAACACAGCTATTTTTTCGCTTTTAGTAGCCGAAAAAATAAGTTCGTTTTGTTCTTCTCTAGTCTGTACTTTAAATTTATCTCCGAGTAGTTCTTTAATCTCAGCTTTAATTTGATACAACCTTCTTTTAGAGACATCTTTCACAAAAACTTCTACCGAAGTAATTTCCTCTTTAAAGTTTAGTAATTCTTGAGCAAAACCAATAGAAGTAATTACGTACTTAGAATCTGTTGGGTAAAGTCCTGTCATAAATACTCCACCAACAGCAATTATTTTTTGATTAAACGCATTAGACGTAAGACTGATCTTTTTGTCCCTCTGCATTCCGTTAATCTTAATCGTATTGTCATATCTAGGATCAGATGTAAAACCGAGTCTACTTTGTAAAACTGCTCCAGGAATACAATAAGAGGTTCCTTCATATTCTAAATCGGGTAATCCTTCAACTAATAGAGTATCTAAAAAAGTACTGTCCAAATAATCTGGAAACACTCCTTTAATTTTGCAGGTTTCAAAGTTCTCGCCTTTTTGGATAATTACAGTTTCCTCAATTACATCACTCACATAACGCACTCCATTTATTTTTTGAAGTTCGTAATTATCTATCTCTTTGTTTTGAAATGTCTTTCCCTCGTTAAGAGAAATCTTAAGTTCAGCATCAAACGAATTGTACATGTTCTCTACAATTTGTTCAATTCCATTAAATCCCGAAAGAACAATTATCATAGCTGCTGTGCTCACAGCAATTCCCACAATGGAAATTATACTCACAACATTAATAATGTTCTGCGATTTTTTTGCAAATAAATACCTGCGCGCTATTTTTAATGGTAAGTTCAAATTATGGACTAAGCCTTTATTTCAATAATTCTTCAATTTTCATTGCATAATCCAATGAATCATCAACAAAAAACTGCAAATCAGGAGATTTTCTTAGCTGGTTTCTTACCACTTTAGCCAAATCATTCTTAATACTAGACTTATGTTTTTGAATTTCTTTGAATGATTCTTCAGGATTTTTACTCCCAAAAATGCTTAAATAAACCTTAGCCAAAGACAAATCTTTAGTAACTCTAACTATTGTAACTGTTGTCATTGCTCCTCTACAATAGGAACCTGCGTTTTGCTGAAAAATTAAACTTAACTCTCTTTTTAATAATTCCGATATCTTACTTTGCCTAATGGTTGCCATGTACTAATTTGTTTATGAATCCCGTAAAATTAAAGAAATTATTACTTTTACATACTAAACAAGTACTTATTCCGATATAATAACGGAACCTCAAGCCCAACTTGTTCTGTAAATCACATTATGAAGAATTTTTTAAAGATTATTTCTCTTGCCAAAAACTACCGTTCGAGCTTAATATTGAACATTGTTTTCAATATCTGTTCTGTAATATTTGGATTGTTTTCATTCATACTTTTTCTGCCTTTTTTAAGAGTTTTATTAAACTCCGAAGAATTAGAAAAAATTGGAGAACAAGGAGCCCCAACCGAATTATTATTTAACAAACAGAGTATGTTAGATAATGCCTATTATACTATGTTCGAGTTTCTGCAAACACATTCTAAGTTCGAATTACTTCTAATTCTTTGTTTAACAATAGCCAGTATGATTTTCTTGAAAAATCTTACTCGTTACCTTGCTCTGTTCTTTATGGCAAATGTCCGAAATGGAATTGTTAAAGACTACCGTAACAAGCTTTATAGCAAAATATTATCCCTGCCACTTAGTTATTTTTCTGACGAAAGAAAAGGAGATATTATTAGTAAAATGACTAATGATGTAAAGGAAATCGAATGGTCAGTTCTGCGATCGCTAGAGGCTGTTTTTAGAGATCCAGTTGCGATTATTCTTACTATTTCAATCCTAATTGCTTTTAGTCCAAGAATGTCTGTTTTTATCCTGATTCTGATTCCGATTTTTGCATTGATTGGTTTCCTTACTCGAAAACTGAAAAGAGCTTCAGCAGGGAGTCAAGAAAAGATTGGGGAAATGATGTCGACTACCGAAGAGACTTTATCTGGCTTAAAAATCATCAAAGGATTTAATGGAGAAAAACTAAAGCAAAAACAGTTTGAGGACGAGAACGAAAACTACACTTCCCAAATGACTAGCATGTTTCGTAAAATAGACATGGCTTCTCCTTTAAGTGAGTTTTTAGGAGTTTCAGTTATTGTAGGAACCATGCTTTATGGTGGAAATCTAGTGTTTCAAGGATTACTTTCTGGAGAAGAACTAATTACTTATTTAGGATTGTTTTACAATGTAATCGCTCCATCTAAGTCACTTACTGATGCTGTTTCTAATGCACAAAGAGGAATTGCTTCAATGGATAGAATTAATGTGATTTTGGATGCAGATGATGTTATTCTAAATCCTCAAAACCCTATTAAAATTGATAGCCTAACAGATAAAATTGAACTTAATAATATGAAGTTCAAATATCAAGACGATTATGTTTTGAAAGATGTAAGCTTCGAAATTTCTAAAGGAAAATCAGTAGCATTAGTTGGTCAATCTGGATCAGGAAAAAGTACAATTGCCAATTTACTTCCTCGTTTTTATGATTTAAATGAAGGACAAATTAAGATTGATGGAGTAAATATTAAAGACACTTCACTAACTAACTTGAGAGATTTAATGGGAATTGTAACTCAAGATGCTATTCTTTTTAATGATACTATCGCAAGTAACATTCTTTTTGGAAAAGAAAACATCTCGGAAGAAAAAATGATTGAAGCAGCCAAAATTGCTAATGCTCACGATTTTATAATGCAATTACCAAAAGGCTACCAAACTAATATTGGAGATGGCGGAGGAAAACTATCTGGAGGACAAAAACAGAGAATAAGTATCGCAAGAGCCGTTCTCAAAAATCCTGACATTTTGGTGTTGGATGAAGCAACTTCTGCACTTGATACTGAATCGGAAAAATTGGTGCAAGAAGCATTGAACAATTTGATGAAGAATAGAACTTCATTAATCATTGCCCACAGGCTATCTACTATCCAACATGCAGATGAAATATTGGTAATGCAAGATGGAGAAATTATTGAAAGAGGAACTCACGATTCTTTACTAAAAGAAAACGGCACTTACACCAAACTTATTGAAATGCAATCTTTTGCATAAACCGATTCTATGAAACTAAATTTTAAAACATTTGGAGAAGGCGAACCTATTATTATCCTTCACGGATTATTTGGCTCTTTGGATAATTGGCAAACACTTGGTAAAAAACTAGCAGAAAACTATCTAGTTTACTTAGTTGATTTGCGAAATCATGGAAAATCTCCGCATAGCGACTCGTTTTCTTATTTAGAAATGGCAAATGATGTTGCCGAATTAATAGATGATGAAAACTTGACTGATGTAAATTTAATTGGTCACTCTATGGGAGGAAAAACCGCAATGACTTTTTCTACAGAGTTTCCACATTTACTTAAAACATTAACCGTAGTAGATATTGCTCCAAAAAAATATCCACCTCATCATGATGAAATTCTAGATGCCCTATTTTCTTTAAATTTAGATGAAATTACATCAAGAAGAGAAGCAGACACAGAAATGCAGAAAAAAATATCGGTTGATGGAACTCGATTATTTTTACTCAAAAACCTTGACAGAAAAAAAGAAGGCGGATACGAATGGAAAATGAATTTAGACATGCTTTCTAAAGAGATTAATACCGTTATAAATATTACTCCAATTCCATTCCCTGTTCCAATTCCTACGTTATTTATTC
>CALLII010000157.1 GCA_938009745.1 uncultured Flavobacteriales bacterium | reverse complement strand
GCAGATTTAGAACAATGCAAACAATTAGAAGAGCTACATACGCATTCTTTATATTTTTTATTTGGTGAATCTATGGATTCTAAACCAAAAGCTTATGTTGGGGAAACAGACAGCTTTATTGATAGAGTTTACGAACATAATAAGAACAAAGAGTTCTGGGATACCGCAATAGTTTTTATCTCTCAATCTGGTAGTATTAATAAAGCAGATATTTTATATTTAGAATATTTATCTATAATGTTAGCCCAAAAAACTGATAAATATAATTTGGAAGAAAATAAAAGAATTCCTAAAAAACCGAATTTAAAACGTCATGAAAAAGATACAGTAGAAGATTTTTTTATTGATGTAAAGTTTTTAACTGAATTTACTGGGTTTAATTTATTTAAATCTTTTCAACCAAAAGAGAATAAAAAGAATATATTTTACAATAAAAATAGAGGAGCTAATGCAATCGTTTTATATGATGAAAATGGTTTTACAGTATTGAAAGGAAGCATGGTTTCAAAAGATGTCGTTAAATCTTTCACTTGGAAAGAAAAAAGAAATAATATTCTAAAAGACATAGCTATTGAAAAAGATGGTGAATTAATTTTACAAACAGACAAAACATTTTCTAGTCCAAGTACAGCTGCCGATTTTTGTATCGGAAGTAGTAACAATGGTTGGATAGTATGGAAAAATAAAGAAGGAAAAACTCTTGATGAAATTTTTAGGAAATAATTTTTTATCTTCAAATTCGTAATTCACCAAGCAAATGTGGGACATTCAAAAAAAAGGTTTTAAAGGATTTTTGGCAATTGAGAAATCATTGTCGGATAATTCTATTGAGGCTTATTTGCGAGATATTGAAAAGCTTACCCAATACCTGGAATTAGAAAACAAAACCCACCTCACTCCTATTCAAGTTACTTTAGAGGATTTACAGCATTTTCTATCTACACTATTTGAGTTAGGATTAAGCGCTCGTTCACAAGCTCGTATCATATCAGGGATAAAAGCTTTTTATAATTATTTAATTATAGAAAACTTAAGCACAGTTAATCCTGCTGAGTTATTAGAAAGCCCAAAACTAGGACGAAAATTACCTGATACTCTTAGTATTGAAGAAATTCAGACTTTGATTGATACCATTGATCTAAGCTCCATGAATGGCGAAAGAAACAAAGCAATTCTGGAAACACTTTATGGGTGTGGCTTAAGAGTTTCGGAATTGGTGAATCTTAAAATATCCAACATTTACTTTGATGAGGAATTTATAAAAGTAGTGGGTAAAGGAGACAAAGAACGGTTAGTTCCAATTAGTGGTTCGGCTTTGAAGCAAATTGGCATTTATCTTAACCAAGTCAGAAATCATGTAAAAATCGCAACAGGTTTTGAGGATTTCGTATTTCTTAATAGAAGCGGGAAATCGCTAACGCGAGTAATGATATTTACTATCATTAAACAACTAACCGAAAAAGCAGGAATCAAAAAGACGATAAGTCCTCACACATTTAGGCATTCTTTTGCTACTCACTTAGTAAATGCAGGAGCCGATTTAAGAGCTGTACAAGATATGTTGGGTCATGTTTCTATAACTACCACAGAAATCTACATGCACCTTGACAGAAGCTATTTGCATGAAGAAATAAGGAAGTTCCATCCTAGGAATTAGATTGAATTACTATCGTAGGGCTTCGAGAAATTTTGAACAAGTTCAAAACCCTCAGCCCGCAGATTGCACAAGTCCGAACCCTGAGTTCGACCGAAAGGAAGAATATCGAAGGGTGACTTGAAAATTGATTCTCGATAGAGAATTGTCTCAGCAAAGCGAAGGGTGAATTAACCGCACAAAAAAAGCGAGATAATTTCTTATCTCGCTTTTAAATCCTTTAATTAAAAGTACCCTAGTTTACCACCAATCTTTCTGTGTAAACCTCATTGTTATTTACAACTCTTAATAAATAAACCCCAGCACCTTGGTCGGTAACATTAAGTTTTTGAGTTGTGTTCCCTTCAAAATCATTTAGTTGTCCTTCAACAATAAGTTTACCAGTGATATCAATCACTTGCCAGCTTATTTTGTTGTCAGATGCTTTGTCAACTTTAAAGTTAAAATTAAACTCACCAAGTGATGGATTTGGATAAACACTTAACTCCGAGTTTGCTTTTGTTGGCGCTACTGGCATTTTTGTTGGCTCAGTGTATGTTTTAATATACACAGTAATAGAAGGATAAAATCTCTTTCCAGCATTTCTTAAATCAATTGCTTCTATAATTTCTAGTTTATCTTCTAAATCCGAAAATCTAGCTGGAACTTCAGTTTCAGAGGATAAATTTTGAGTATATATGACTTCGTCTTCTCCAATTTTATCAATCATAGTTGGCTCATCATTTACAATTGTGATGTAAGTATTGTTATCAAAATTCCAAACTACTTTATCTCCAGTTACTTTTCTCTTAACATGGTAAGTTACTTTTTGAGCTCTATTACCAAGGGTAACTTGCTTAGTTTGCGTTTGCCCATTTCTTGTAAAAACGATAGTAATTGTTTCTCCCCAATTGTGTGAAGTAATTTGATCCTTAAGCTCTTTAGCTGTGTTAACATCAATACCATCAATACTCAAAATAACGTCATTTTGTAATAATTGATGAGTTTGTGCAGCACCATTTTCTAAAACCTCAGAAACTCTAACCCCTTGGTCAGATGCTTTTTGCATTGAAATCCCTAAATATCCATTTCCTTGCGAAAAGGCTGAAACAGAAAGGCAAACAGCCAAAAGAAGTGTTGTAATTTTCATAGATATAATTTTATAAATCAAATATAGGTAAACCAATACGAGTATCTTGCAAATGAAATGTTAAACTTATTAAAATACCAAAGTGGATAGTTTAAAGTTAATTAGCTCCAAATACATGCACAGCATAAATGCGTTTTGTTTTGGAATCATAACTGAATCGTATTCTACTTAATTTAAAATCTTTATCTATCATATTAACATAATGGTCTTTGGAGTATCTCCAGAGGTCAAAAATATATTGAGCAGCTTTTTCATAACTATCCAAAACCTGAGCATTCCTCTTGTTTTTAACTCCAACTACAGATTCATTGAGGTAGGTGTAAGCTACATTTTCACCAACAAAGCCAAAGTTACCTCCATAAAAATCTGTTCTTTCCATAGGTGTATTCTTTCTGCGAACTTTTTGATTGTGAGATAGTTTCCCTATTCCTTTAAGATATGTTGCATGATCTTGTGCTGCTTTTCCTAAAATTGGATTAAGCTCAAGTTTATTTAATTTTTTAGAAGATCTAAGATTATTCACTTTAACCATTATCAATTCTTCTAATTTATCAGAATCTAAAGTATTCCCATTTATAGAAGTTTCCTCTATGGATGAAAAAGAGAATAAAATCACAAAGCAAACACAGTATGTAAATATGGTTTTCAATTAATTTGTTTTTTAGCTATTTAATAACATCAATCGTACCAAAAGTAAACTAAAAAATAGTATTTTTATTTTTATGAAATCAATCAAATTAGTCCTTTTTGTGTTTTTGGTAATAGCCATAGCTATTGGTACTTCTTCTTTTATTAAAGAAAAGAAAAAGATTACCCCAATTGATTCATCCTGCTCAAGTATAGCTGTTTGGGGATTTTATGGACATAAAAAGATAAACCGATTAGCAGTATTTACTCTGCCAAAAGGGATGTTTACTTTTTACAAAAAGCATATTGAGTTTATTACCGACCATGCTGTAGATCCCGATAAAAGAAGGTATGCAGTAGAGGGAGAAGCTCCCAGACATTATATAGATATTGATCATTATCATGATGATAGCCTAACCCCTTTTCAACTAGTACCAAGAGATTGGAATGAAGCCATTACTAAGTTTACGGAAGATACTCTTCAGGAATATGGAATTGTTCCTTGGCATGTGAACTTTATGCAGTACAGACTTACAAAAGCTTTTAAAGAAAAGGATTTGAAAAAAATCCTGAAGCTATCGGCAGAAATAGGACATTACATTGGTGATGCTTCTGTTCCACTTCATACAACAGAGAACTACAATGGTCAGTTAACAGGGCAAAGAGGAATACATGGGTTTTGGGAATCTCGAATTCCTGAGCTATTTTCAGAAGACTATGACTTTTTTGTAGGTCAAGCTACTTACATAGAATCCCCTATTGATTACATATGGGATGTTGTGGAATCTAGCCATGTTGCTGTGGATTCAGTTTTAGGATTCGAAAAAGACTTAACCAATACTTATCCCAAAGACAGAAAGTACGCATTTGATAATCGAGGAAATAGAACCATTAAAACCTACTCAAAGGAGTATAGTCAAGAATATCAAGATATGTTGGATGGTATGATTGAGAGAAGAATGAGATCTTCTATAACCTCAGTTGGAAGCTTTTGGTATACGTGCTGGATGAATGCTGGACAACCAAACTTAGATGATTTGGAGAAGAAAGAATTAACCGAAGAAGAGAAAAAAGAGCAAGAAGAATTAGATAATGCCTACAAAAAAGGGAATATCAAAGGAAGAGAACACCAACATTAAGTCGTTATTTTGATTAAAACGCATGTTTTCGTTCATTAAACTTATAAATTTCAAATTATTTTAATAATGAATTTTATTTAAAAACAATTATTTAATACATTGATTAACATATACTTAAGTTGCAAATTATCACTCCCGCATTACTACTTACTCGCTAATCTTTTGATAATAAATGAATAAAATAGTGGATACCAATTAAATTTAAGTACATTTGTGCTTATTAAAATATATAAACAATACAATATGAGTAACGGAACAGTAAAATTTTTCAATGAAACTAAAGGATTTGGATTCATCACACCTGATGAAGGTAACAAAGACGTATTTGTACACGCAAATGGTTTAATTGACGAAATTAGAGAAGGGGACAAAGTAAGCTATGATGTAGAAGAAAGTCCAAAAGGTTTAAACGCAGTAAATGTTAAAGTTGACTAATTCAACTTTTATATAAATACATATTTATACCAAAAAGAAGCTTCACAGAAATGTGAGGCTTTTTTGTTGCAATAAACTTTCGTTTGG
>CALLII010000156.1 GCA_938009745.1 uncultured Flavobacteriales bacterium | reverse complement strand
TTGTGGATAACGAAAAGTATTACGAAAAAGCACTTACTTCGGCAGCTACAACAATCCTTATTGACAAAGAAGTAGAGTGCCCAGAAGGAAAAGCATTAATCATTTCTGAGAATCCTTTTAGAGATTTTAATAGATTGACTGAGCACTTTAGTCCAGTAGAAATGTGGAGCGGAAAGAACCAAGAAATTCACGAATCGGTCATGTTATTTCCTAATGTGACTTTAGGTGATAATGTGAAGATTGGAAAAAATTCTATCATTTATCCTGGAGTGGTTATTTATAGCAATACAGTTATAGGAGAAAATGTAATTATCCATGCAAATACAGTAATTGGTGGAGATGCATTTTACTTCCAAACCAAAGACGGTTCGCACAACAAATTACACTCTTGTGGTTCGGTACAAATTGATAATAATGTAGAAATTGGTGCTTCTTGCAGTATAGACAAGGGAGTTAGCGGAGTTACAAAAATAGGCGAAGGAACCAAAATTGACGGACAAGTTCATGTTGGACACGATACTGTAATTGGTAAACATTGCCGATTTGCTGCTCAAGTAGGAATTGCAGGTTGCGTTACTATTGAAGATAATGTTACCCTTTGGGGACAAGTAGGAATTCCAGCTAATCTGACTTTACACAAAAATTCAACTGCACTCGGCCAAGCAGGGATTTTGAAGAACATGGAAGAAGGAAAAACCTATTTGGGAAGTCCAGCAAAAGAAGCTCGTGAAGAGTTTAAAGAAATGGCTTTGATTAGAAAATTACCTCAGATCTTGGGGCTGAAGTAATTACATTTTAACATTCCTAAACTTATCAATCTTCGCATACCAATCACCTTTCATTTCGAATGAAGCTTGTTGGTCTTTTATCTTTTCTTCTTGATTTTTTAGAATTTCAATTAATGCATTCCAATGATTGGGATTCTGTTTCCAGAAGTCCTCTTCAATAACCAAAACAGTCATTAATAAATCTCCTTCGTAGAATTTTCCCTTCACAAACATATTCTTATCTAATGCTAAAATTGCTTTTGGAATTATGTTCTTTAAATCTAATCTCACACTTTTAGTTTGCAAAGATTCAAACTCAGCAGAAAGAAGTTGTTCTAAAGTATTAAGTAATATGTCAGAAGAATTGCTCATTTACATCCCTCCACCATTCTCGGTAGAACTATCATTATCCCATACTCTTGGGCAATCTGGTGTTGTAAGCCATGCAAAACGAATAGAAATTACAACTGGTCGGTAACGAGAATTAAAAGCCCCAAAAGTAGATCTTCCGTTTTCCCATTGCCATCCATTTAACAATGGAACTTCAACCGAAGGGATAGCATAGAGTTGCTTTCCTATCCTCACTCCTATTCCAAATTTATAATGCAATTGAGCCACTAATTTTGATGGATCTTCTTGATATGATTCAGTAAAAGCAGTGTTGTCAGTTGACTCCATTTTTTGACTAAATTGATAATCTGCATTTACTCCTAACGTATTCTGAAAAAAGATATTTTTATTAATTGCCAATACATTATTTGCATTAAAATGGGCCAATCCAGCATGACTCTGAAAGCTTTGAGTATAATTAGTTCCTGTAGAAACTCCATTTAGTTCTAAATCATACGTTTGTCCAGCTCTAAGCATTTTGTAAGCAATTCCGTAATCAATATAACTAATCAGTTTTGTTGTACTTAATAAATGATACCTACCTACTTCTAGGTATAAACCAACTTTACTTTGCTGTTGTAAATTAACTGCAGTAAATCCATTAGCTGTTAATGTTGGCTCATATTTAAAGAAATTAAACTCAGGAGTTAATGTAATTCCAGGTGAAAAATACCAACCTTGATAATCCATTGATTGTACAAAAGATCTCATTTTTTCGGGTTTCTTCTTCCCTCCGTATTTCTTAAACTGACTGTAAGAAGTAAGGCTTCCCAAAGAAAGAGAAATAAAAATAAGTAAGATTGGTTTAAAAGCTTTCATAATAAGATAAACGAGATAATAAGGGTTTTATTTAAATTCGGTATAAGCTCTTTTTATGGCCACAAAATGTGAGAACAGAACCACTGGAACTATGTAACTAGCCAATAAAACATATGGGAAATGCAAAATAGCAATATTAGGCTGATCAAATGCTTGTGTTTGAATTGGAGACGGAACAGAAAGAACGGCATTAACTACTATGCTTATTAACAACACTGTAGACAATAAATTCCAGATTAACACAAATGAATTAGAAAACCAATCTTTATAAAAATATCCTAAGATGATTAATGGAGCAGTAATTCCTGCAAAAATATCGAAGTTCACTCCTTCAAATGTCATTAGCATTGGAATGGCTTTGTAAATTGCCAATCCATACAAACCAAACTCTACAGGAATTCGAACCACATGAATCAAATACATTACTTTTAAGTTTAGTGAGTCGATATAACTCCTTCCTTTATTAGAGATGAACAAGAACACTATAAATAGAATTGCCGGCATCATGGCCAAAATAAACTTTGGCGGGATTGTAGTAGTATCGGTATAAAAAAGCGAATAAGACAACCCACTTTGCAATCCAATCCATGCAAGCGAAATAATAATTACATTCCTTTTTTTATTAGATGCAAACACTAATAAAATGAAAGTATAAAGTGTGCATACGATAAACAAAGCTTGTAAATACCATGGTAAATTTTCCATATAGTTTTAGTTTATAATGAATTATTCTTAATTATATATCTCACTGCTTCTTCAATTCCTTTGCAATTTTTCGTCTCCAAAAACTCCATCCCTATTTTCTCCATTACTCTTATGGACGCTTTATTTTCAGTTGCAGCATTCGCAATAATCTCTTCAAGTTCAAAAACCTGAAAACCATACTCCAAACAAGCTTTAGAAGCCTCAGTCGCATAGCCTTTATTCCATTGATTCTTAAAAAAACGGTAGCCGATATCTACTTCATCATCCTCTCCTCTTTTTAAACCGCACCATCCTATAACCTCTTTGTCGTTTTTGGTTACAACTGCCCATCTACCAAATCCGTTTTTTTCGTAATCGGGATAATTTTTGAAAAAAATCTTAGCGTCTTCAATTGAATCAAATTGTTTGTCTCCAGTGTATTTCAATACTTCTTCGTCACTATTTAAGCGAAACATAACTTCTCCATCAGTGAGTTCAAACTCACGTAATATTAATCTTTCTGTAGTGAGTACAATCATGTTTAGTAAAAACTATTTCTATCTTTTTTCCATAACAACACAATCAACAAACCAGTTAAGGCTCCACCAATGTGGGCCCAGTGCGCAAAATTATCCCATTCAAAGTTCGCTACACCAAGACTCATCTCTAATACTATTAAAATAGGTATAAAATACTTTGCCTTAATTGGAACCGGAAGAAAAATCAACATCAATTCTGTATTAGGGTTGTAGTAACCAAAAGCTACCAAAACTCCCATTATTGCTCCCGAAGCTCCAACCATTCCTCCGTTCATTGCAGCATTATAACCACCCAAAATAGGGTCAGCATAGTTTTTACCTTCAAGAATTGTTTCAACTCCTTTAGTATTAATAAACTCTAATACATCTGGCGGAATATCACTCAACTGATACCAATAAGAAACCAATTGCAATAACATTGCTCCTATTCCTGATACAAAATATAGAATAAGAAATTTCTTGGCTCCAATAAGCTTTTCAACTGCACTTCCAAACATTACCAAAGCAAACATATTGAAGAAAATATGCATTGGTCCAGCATTAGAATGCATAAACATATGTGTTATGAATTGGTGAGGACTAAACAATTCACTTTCGACATAATGTAAAGACAACATATCATAAAATTGAGGAAACAAAAACACTCCTACATACACCAATATATTGATTATCAATAAATTTAAAGTGATTGGTGGTAAATTTCTAAGTAAATTACTAATCATATTTTTATTTAAATTGTTTGTCCAACTCGTCTAAAGTTACAGTAATAAAAGTTCTTTTTCCATTGGGAGCATACTCTGCATTTTCGCAAGCAAATAACTCATCTATCAATTGATTAATTTCTTGATCTCCTAGTTTTTTTCCTCTTTTAATACTCATGTTTCTTGCCATTGCTCTTGCTACATTTTCTTTGGTATCCAAATTCAGCTGGTCTTTGTTATTCTTAAACTGTTCAATAATTTTCTCGAAAAGCAACTGATAATCAGTCTCTTTTCCATCTGCTGGTATTCCATTTACCGAAATGGTATTTTTACCAAACTCAGCAATATCAAAACCTATTGCTACAACTTCGTCCCAAATTTCGCGTAAAATCGCAAAATTAGAAGATGAAAATTCTATCTGAATTGGGAACAACTCTTTTTGCGAAGCATTGGTTGAATTCTCTAAAGAACTCAGGTACTTTTCATACAAAACTCTTTCGTGAGCCTTTTGTTGATCTATTAAAATATAGCCCGATTTTATTCTGGAATAAATATATCGGTTATGAATCTGGAATATTTTCTTTTCAGAATC
>CALLII010000155.1 GCA_938009745.1 uncultured Flavobacteriales bacterium | reverse complement strand
TAGACTAAATTATACCCAAGTTATGTACTTAATTTTTGATACTGAAACCACTGGTTTACCCAAAAACTGGAACGCACCCATTACGGATAGTGACAACTGGCCAAGGTGTATTCAGTTGGCTTGGCAAATCCATGATGAGCTTGGTGAATTAATTGAGGTTAAGAATTTTATCATCAAACCTGAAGGGTTTGATATTCCTTTTAATGCATCTAAAATTCACGGAATAAGTACCGAAAGAGCATTAAAAACTGGGCAGGATTTAAAGTTCGTATTAAACGAGTTTAATGAATCACTAAAAAAGACAAAGTTTGTAATTGGGCACAATGTAAATTTTGATTTAAATATTGTTGGAGCCGAATTCCACAGAGCTGGAATAGAATCGCCAATGATGGAGATGAACAAGCTCGATTCTTGTTCAGAAAAAACAGCTACACTTTGTCAAATTCCTGGAGGAAGAGGAGGTAAGTTTAAGTTGCCAAAGCTACAGGAGTTACACTTGTTTTTGTTTAACGAGGAATTTGCTGAAGCCCACAATGCCTCTGCAGATGTGGAAGCAACTACTAGATGTTTTCTAGAGTTAATTAGAAAAAAGATTTACTCCATCCAAGAGTTAGAGCAAGAACAAGGCTATTTCGAAAAATTTAAAGAAAAAAATCCTGAGCCAATTAAGCTCTTGGGATTGAACATAAAACCTTACGGAGAAGAAGATTTAATTGAAGAAAAAGTAGAAGAAGATTCTGGAAGAGAAACCACTGAAACTTTGAGTAAATCGGAAATGGCTGAGTTGAGTTTTTCTCACTTACACAATCACTCTCAGTTTAGTATTCTGCAATCTACTTCGGATATCAATTCGCTAGTAAAAGCTGCAGCAGCTAATAAGATGAGTGGAATTGCCCTTACCGATACTGGAAATATGATGGGAGCTTTTCATTTCGTAAAAGCAGTAAACAACCACAACAAAGGAGTAAAAGAAAGAAACGAAGAGCAGGAGTTAAAATCTGAATTAGAAAAAGAGCTAAAACCAATTGTTGGGTGTGAGTTTTTTGTGTGTACCGATCACAAGGACAAATCGCATAAGGACAATGGAGCGCTTGTAGTGATACTCGCCAAGAATAAAAATGGGTACCATAACTTGGCAAAACTGAGTTCAAAATCTAACATTGATGGATTTTACTATGTGCCAAGAATTGATAAAAAACTGATTGAAGAATTTAAAGAAGATTTAATTATTCTGTCTGGTGGAGTTCGTGGAGAACTAGCCAATTTGATTCTTAATGTTGGTGAAAAACAAGCCGAAGAATCACTTATTTGGTGGAAAGAACAATTTGGAGACGATTTTTATATTGAGTTAGTAAGGCACGGAGAAGAAGAAGAAAATCACGCCAATGCAATTTTAATTGAGCTAGCTAAAAAGCACCAAGTAAAATTAGTTGCAGCAAATAACACGTTCTACATTGCTCAAGATCAAGCAGAGGCCCATGATGTTTTACTGTGTATCCGTGATGGAGAAAAGAAATCTACTCCAATAGGACGAGGACGAGAATTCCGTTATGGAATGCCAAATGACGAGTTTTATTTTAAATCTCAGCCACAAATGGTTGAGCTTTTTAAAGATGTTCCCCAAGCCATTGCTAGCACACAAGAAATTGTAGATAAAGTTGAAGCTTACATTTTGGAAAGAGATGTACTGCTACCAAAATTTGATATTCCTGAGGAGTTTAAAGATCCTGAGGATGAAAAAGACAAAGGAACAAGAGGAGAGAACAACTATTTAAGAGATTTAACATACAAAGGTGCCCACTTAAGATACGGGGAAGAACTGACCGAAGAACAAACAGAACGTATTGATTTTGAGTTGAGTGTAATCGCCAATACTGGGTATCCAGGTTATTTTTTGATTGTACAAGATTTTATTCAAGCAGCTCGTGACATGGATGTTTCGGTAGGACCAGGAAGAGGTTCTGCTGCAGGTTCGGTTGTGGCTTATTGTTTGAAAATTACGAATATTGATCCACTTAAGTACAACCTACTTTTTGAGAGATTTTTGAATCCTGACAGGGTTTCCATGCCTGATATTGATATAGATTTTGATGATGAAGGAAGAGGACGTGTGATTGATTGGGTAATCGATAAATACGGTTCTCAGCAAGTGGCGCAAATCATTACTTATGGAACAATGGCTGCAAAGTCTTCTATTCGTGATACTTCCAGAGCTTTGGATTTACCATTGATGGAGGCTGGGAGATTGGCCAATTTGATTCCAAACACCAAATTGAGTAAGATATTTGGGATGGAAGAAAAGGCACTTGCCAAGAAATTGGGAAGAAAAGAGGACATGGATATGGCAATGGAATTAAAAGCCATTGCACAAGGAAATACTCTTGAAGCCGAAGTAATTAACCAAGCAATTGTACTCGAAGGTTCGGTTAGAAATACTGGAACTCACGCCTGTGGGGTAATTATTACGCCTGGCGACATAACCAATTACGTTCCAGTGGCAACTGCCAAGGATTCGGATATGTACGTAACCCAATTTGATAACTCTGTTGTTGAAGATGCTGGGTTATTGAAAATGGATTTTCTGGGGCTTAAAACCTTGACTTTGATTAAGGATACGGTAAAAATTGTGAAAGCAATTCATAACGTAGATTTAGATCCCGAAGCCTTTGATTTAGAAGACGAAAAAACTTACGAGTTGTTTCAAAAAGGAGAAACGGTAGGAGTATTTCAATATGAATCTGCCGGAATGCAGAAGTATTTGAAAGACTTAAAACCAACAGTTTTTGATGATTTAATTGCAATGAATGCACTATATCGCCCTGGACCCTTAGAATATATTCCAAGTTTTGTAAAAAGAAAAAACGGGGAAGAGGAGATTGTTTATGACATTGCTGCTAGTGAAGAATACTTAGCCGAAACTTACGGAATTACTGTTTACCAAGAGCAGGTGATGTTGCTGTCGCAAAAGTTGGCAAACTTTACCAAAGGTGAAGCAGATGTATTGCGTAAGGCAATGGGGAAAAAGATATTTGCCCTGCTAGAAAAACTGAAACCAAAGTTTATTGAAGGTGGAAAATCTAACGGACATGACGAAGATGCACTGAACAAAATTTGGAAGGATTGGGAAGCATTTGCAGCCTATGCCTTCAATAAATCTCACTCAACTTGTTATGCTTGGGTAGCTTTTCAAACTGCCTACCTTAAAGCGCATTACCCAGCCGAATATATGGCTTCGGTACTATCCAATAACATGAACGACATTAAATCGGTTACGTTCTTTATGGAAGAATGTAAACGAATGGGAATAGAGGTTTTGGGTCCAGATGTGAACGAATCGTATTTCAAATTTGCAGTGAATGATGAAGGAGCTATTCGTTTTGGGATGGGAGCAGTAAAAGGAGTAGGGGAAGGAGCTGTGGAATCCATCATCAACACTCGAAAAGAAGAAGGAAAATTTAGTTCAATTTTTGATTTAACGTCTAAAATAGATTTAAGAGCTGCCAACAAAAGAACTTTAGAAAGTTTGGCAATTGCAGGAGGCTTTGATTCTTTTGAGGGAGTGCATAGAGCACAATACGTAACTCCAGATATTAGTGGAAGAACAACTGTAGAAACTGCAATTAAATACGGAAATGCCATTTCTGAAGGGAAGAACTCCAATCAAGGAAGTTTGTTCGATACAGGAGATGGAGAAGTAAATATTCCCGAACCAATTATCGCGCCTTGCGAAGAATGGGGAAGTATTGAAGCGCTTAATAGAGAAAAAGAATTAGTAGGAATCTTTATTTCTGGGCATCCACTGGATGATTTTAAATTCGAAATAGATAATTTCTGTGGAAGTAAAGTAGACATGCTTAACCAAATGCACAGCCATGTTGGGAAAGAGATTTCGCTCGGTTGTATCATTAATAATGTAGAGCACAGAGTAGCCAAAAACGGAAATCCATTTGGTACTTTTGAAATAGAAGATTATGATGGCTCGTTCAAGCAGTTTTTATTTAAAGAAGATTACTTAAAGTTTAAGCACTTTTTGGTGAATGGAAACTTTGTGTACGTTCGTGGGAGAATTGATAAAAAGAGATGGGGAGATATGGAGCCAATGTTTGTTATTAATTCCATTGAGTTATTATCCGAAATAAGAGACAAGCAGAGTAAATCGTTAACTCTTACTTTGCCAATACGAGTATTAAATAATGAGTTTATAGATAACCTGCACGGATTATTAGAGCCAGGCGAAGAGGAAGAAAAAGGAAACTGTAAACTGAAAGTGATTGTTACGGATGAAAAGAAAACTGCTGTAAACTTATTCTCAAGAAAGATGAAAATCAAAATAACAAATGAGATGCTATCTACTATTGATGATATGGAAGGAGTGAGTTATAAGTTGAATTAATAAATGTATTATGGAGTTAAAAGAATTTGTAAAAGAGACGTTAGTCCAAATTGCTTCTGGAGTAGTTGAAGCACAGGAAGAATTATCTGAGACTGGCTGTTTAATAAATCCTGAGGGTTTTGTTACAGGAGAAAACAATATAAAACCTGGGTTTAAAGGTGAATTCAGATATTTACAATTTGTTAAAATGAATGTTCAAGTAACTGTTTCCGAAGAAGCAGGAAACAAAGCAGGAATTAGTGTTGCTAGTATTATAAAGGCAGGTGTAAACACAGAAGTAAGTAGTTCAAGTAACAATATGACTTCTTTAGAATTTAAAATCCCTATTTCTTTACCAGAAACCTCCACAGGTTATAATCGTAAAGGTCTCAAAGCGAACTTTATTCCGATAAATTAATTTCAAATAACAGAAAAATTAATAATTGTAAGAAAATAAACCTCAATCCGACTTATATTTGTGTCAAGATGACATAAAAAAGAGTTTGGTACTTTTATTGAAGTATCACACACAGAATAAATAACTTAATAAAACATAGATAAAAATGGCATTAGAATTAACAGCAGCAAACTTTGAAGAAACAATTAACTCAGGAAAACCAGTATTGGTTGATTTTTGGGCAGCATGGTGTGGACCATGCAGAATGGTAGGACCATTAGTAGATGAATTATCAACTGAATATGCAGAAACTGCTCACGTAGGCAAAGTAGACGTAGATTCAAACCAAGACATAGCAGCTAAATACGGAGTAAGAAACATTCCAACAATTTTGTTCTTTAAGAACGGAGAAGTAGTAGATAAATCAGTTGGAGCAGTACCAAAAGCTCAGTTAGCTGAAAAATTAGACGCTTTAGTTTAATAGACACAAAACTTTAAGAAATGAAAAAGGGGAAGCCAATTGGCTTCCCCTTTTTTTTGTGTTCAATTAAACTGTTTAATTCAAAATGCGATATTCACTCGGACTCTTTCCTGTTTTGTTTTTAAATAATTTACTAAAATGTTGTGGGTAATCAAATCCCAACCCAAATGCTACTTCGCTAATAGAAGAAGATGAGTTTAGTAAAATAGTTTTAGCTTTTTCGATAATGAAAGAATGAATATGATCTTTTGCGCTTCGGTTAGTTTCAATCTTTAATAAATCACTTAAATAAGAACCCGATAGATTTAATGCTTCTCCACATTGAGTTAAAGTAGGGATTCCTTTTTCTTGCAACTTTTCTGAAGAAAAATAAGAAGTTAAGAATTTTTCAAATTCGGTTACAATATCCTTATTTACATTGGTTCGAGTATAGAATTGCCTGTCATAATACCGTTCGCTATACTTAAGTATGGATTCAATGTTATGGATAATCAAGTCTTGAGAATGTTTATCAATGTTTTGATTTATTTCAATTTCTATGTTATCCACCATTTCCTTTAAGAACTGTTTCTCTTTTTCTGATACATGAAGTGCTTCATTCGCCTCATAATTAAAAAAAGTATAGTCTTTAATTGTTTTACCAAGAGATGATTTTCTTATTAAGTCGGGATGAAAAAGAATATTCCATCCAGAATTGTCTATTTCTTCAATAGAATCTTCAAAAGATGCTACTTGGTTTGGAGCCATAAATACGAGTGTTCCTTCTTCAAAATCATAGCTGTTTTTACCATATTTGAAAGATGTACCTATTGTTTTACCTTTCATTGACAGTAAGTATAAATCGCTAGTCATTTTAACAGAACTGAAGTCAAAATCATTTTTTGGCCATTGCCTAATAATCGTAATTAGTGGATGAGCCGGTTTTCCTAATCCAAATAATTTGTTTACTTCAGAGATACTTTTAATGTGAAAAAAATCAGTCATTGTTCTATCTATTATACTAAGGCTTCGCACAGGTAACCTTCTGCATTCACTATGTTTTTAATTCTATTTTCTTTTATATCTGAGCCTTCCACTCTAAGGACATTATCACAATCTTTAAGGTCAAAACTAACAAGTAATTCAGGGAAATGGTTTAGAATTTCCGTCACCACTTTTCTTGCATATTTTTTATATCTCACATTTGTTTTGAATACTTCTACCATTGTTAGTGACTATTTTGAATCAGTTTATTAGCTTTTCATTTTCGGTTGTTTACTTGTCATATAGGCAAATATTACTGTCAATAATCCTCTAGAGCTATCAATAATTAATCCATCAGTTCTTCCCAATTGTAAAAAAGCAATAACTCCAATCAATGTAAGAAAAACACCTATAACTATTCCCAAAGTAGCACCCGAATAATTCCCTTTTAATGTCCAGATAATACTCAAAACCATCAAGGAAGTTAGCAGAAGTAAATACAGTCCTAATGCAATACCAAGAAAATCTAATTCGCTTGAATAAGTTATTCCAAAACCGGTTTCTAAGGTTTCTGGAAAATTCAGCAGCAGTGAACCTCCCAAGAGTAATTCAATAATTGCTTGAAGCCCAAGTAGTATAATAAATATTTTTCCACCTAGTTTTAAATTTCTCATATTCTTTTTTGATTTTAATTAGATTAATATTTAACTCCAGTTAAAGTTTCTGATAATTCCCAGAGCTTTTTCGCATTCTCTTCGTTTTGCGCCATTTTATTAGGTTGAACAAGAATAGGATTTCCTCTCATTTCCATCACTCCTGATGGGCCATAATATTCTCCAGACTTAACCTTGATATCTGTTGCCGCTCTTAGTGTGGGAAGAGTTCCCATTTGAGGAGTTTGTGCAATTATGTTACCTATAAAACTGGCTAAACCCGAATGCCTATCTAGTTCTGTTTTAGTCCAACCTGGATGCGAAACAGAGATAATTGGAGCATTAGGATTATTCTTTAATTTTCTATCCAATTCAAGAGCAAAATAAAGGTTGGCTAGTTTACTATCTCCATATGCTTTTACCGTTTTATATCCTCTCTTACTCCAATTGATATCTTCGAAATTAATATCTCCTTGTTTATGGGCAACACTGCTTGTTGCTACTACTCTTGACTCTTTAGTTTCTAATAATAAAGGCATTAAATGGCCTGTTAAAGCAAAATGCCCAAAATGGTTGGTCCCCATTTGTATTTCAAAATCATCTTCTGTTTTAGAGAATGGGCACATCATTACTCCTGCATTATTAATTAAGACATCAAGTTGATTGTAATCTGAAATAAAACTATCAGCAAAAGACTTGATAGATTTCAAACTATTTAAATCTAGACTTTTTACTATAATGTTGGAGTTTGGAAATTCAGTTCTAATTTCTTTAGCAACTACTTCTCCTTTCTTAACATTTCGGACAGCCATTATAACAGTAGCTCCTTTCTGTGCTAATACTTTAGAAGCTTGTTTCCCAAGTCCACTAGAGGCTCCAGTAATTATTATAGTTTTATTTTTTTGAGAAGGGATATCCTTTTCACTCCATTTTGAATTTGACATAGTGTTGTATTATTAATTTACTACACAAATATAGGTTAGAGTTCTAATCAAAGCATAAACTTATCGCAGAAGTATGAATACATTTCGAGGATTACTAAGAAATGAAAAAGGGGAAGCCAATTGGCACCCTTTTTTTAATTTTTTCTTTGTCATTACTGCGAAGGCAGGAATCTATTGACGAGAATTAGCCTGATGAATATGATTCCTACCTTCGCAGGAATGATATAGAGTTTTAGATGGGGAGAAGCGTTTAATAAGTTAAACCGATAAAAGTGTTACTTCCTAGCAAATTTTACCCCAAGCACAACCAAATTAACCGTAAAGGTGATGTGAAATAGAAATCCAGAAATCATTATGATATATTTCAATTCTTCTACTCCTAGCCATAGGATATAAATTCCGGTAAAAGTAACTAAAAGCGAAATAAATGGCTCAAAAACAAGAAAATTCTTCATTTTTGATGGGATTTTGGAGCAAAAAAGCAAAAAACTGATTAGTAGCTGTAATATTCCTAAAGCAAATAAATGATCGTGCAAAAAGGTCAAAAGGCTTTTCTCCGTTTTTTCAAATTTCATTACTTCGGCATCTAAATCAGCTTCATTCCCAAGGTAGTTTTCTTGGAGAGCAGTTGGGTTCGCTTCGGTAGTTATGTATAAATAACGCAGTCCAAAACTATAACCCAATGAGATGGTAAGTATAAATAGAAAAAGAATCCTCCTTAAGGGAGTTACTAACTCTTCGATATAAAAGGGAGGATTCTTCATCTTCTATTTAACTTTCTGTATGGTGATTAATGATTGTTTTATTCCTTTGGTAATGGCATTGCATGACATGGTAGCACCTGAAATCCCGTTAATTTCTCTACTAATACTACCCATATCTTTTATTGTTTTTCCTTCAAACTGTCTTAGCCATCTTGGGCTTGCAATTTCTCCACCATGATCTTCACGGTAAATTAATACACGCACTTTATTTATTGATTTATCTGGATTAAATAATACCATAAAATCAAACTTATCGAACCTTCCTATAGCTGAGGTAGTTTCAACAAAACCTAACCTTTCATTAGATGCTTTGTTTGATACCTCATGCCATTTTTCATCTATATTCTTTACAGGAATTGATAATGCATGCTTTTCTATAGTAATCTCTTTAAAGGTTTTGGCCAATATTTTATTCGATTTGATTTCTATTTTATCAGCATTTGTCATAGACAATAAACAACAGCAGAAGAGTATGTAAATGAATTTTTTCATAGATTTTTTCTGTTAATTAGAACCAAACTCCAACTCCAAAGTTCACTTGGTTGTTTATACTAGAACCAAGTTGAGCATTTCTAAATTGTTGAAAATCTGCTTTTAAAGCAACTCCTTTATCTAGGTGAAAAGTTAATCCTGTAGTAAAATCTGTTCTATTATAACTATCGTTTTTAGTTAACTCAGAAGATACTTTGTGATGTGTATTGTAGTTTTCGTATCTAAAGAAAGCAACTAATTTCTTTTCAAATTTCTTAGGAAAAACTCTAAGTAAATCGTAACCTGCCTCTATATAGTATCCTTGAATAGCAGAAGCAACATCAGTTCCAAACATGGTATTGTATTGAGTAGAATTTGAAATATTACCAAACACATATTGGGCTCTAGCTTCAAATCCATTCTTTTTATACCTAGCATCTGCTACAAACATACTCATGCCAACTACTGATGAGTCTGCAGAAGCTACATTAAAGTTTTCTATTTCTCCAACATTGTCATAAAGCGTAGATTGGGTTTTCCCGAAGTACCCAGAGAACCCAATTTTAAGATTGTTTAATCCAAAATACTCTAATCTAAAAGTAGCATTGGGATGAGAAAAAGTTGTTTGAGCACCTTTTTGCCTTCCGCTTCTTAACCCGTTTTTTCCAGATAATGCTGCTTCATCATCATAACTTGATAATCCATTAACTAAGTAGGCTTGGTATCTCAAGCCAATTTCAGGAATTGTTCCCGAAAATCCTGCACCTATCTCTCTCCAAGTAGTTGGGATGATATATTTATCCAAATTTGGTCTTTCTACCCCATTAAAGGTAACTGGTTCATGGTATTCGTTAATTATTCCCATAGGAATTAACATTAATCCAGCTCTAAAATGCATGTAATCATTTAGTCTGTAATCGATAAAAGCTTGTTCTACAAAAACTTCTTTAATGTGTTCAATTTCTAGTTCTGTTACAAAACTTAATCTATCATTAAATTTATATCCAGTTAAAAAAACCATCCTGTGTACATCAAAGCTTCCATTTCTTTTATCCCCGTTTGATGTTTTCAAAGGATTATTAAAATCTATTTCTCCATAACCTCCAAGTGTTATTCTTGAATCACTTAGTATTAATCTGTCTGCAGAATTTACCATGGTATCACCCAATCCAATTTGAGAATAAGAGTAAGTAGACAATGCGAATAAAAGGGTAAATAGTAGGCTAGTTTTTTTCATTTATTTTGGTTTTCTTATTTGTTTTGATTCTTAATAGAGATCAAATGTAATTCTTTATTTTTATTAATTCTAAATAAGCTTAATGATTTTTATCATATTTTTTTAAAGTTTTGATTTACATAAAGAATCAATAAATAAAACTGTATTTTAGCTATAAGAAATAATAGATTTGAAACTTACTAAAGACTCTATAGCGCAATTCGGAAACATTGAGTTACTTGCTAAGCAAGTAGTTGAAGGGTTTATTACGGGATTACACAAATCTCCATTTCATGGATTTTCTGTAGAATTTGCCGAACATAGATTGTATAACAAAGGAGAGTCAACCAAGCACATTGATTGGAAACTATTTGCCAGAACCGATAAGCTATTTGTAAAGAGATACGAAGAAGAAACAAATTTGAGATGTCAATTTATGTTGGATGTTTCGTCTTCTATGCATTTTCCTAAAGATTCTGATCAACTTAATAAACAAGAGTTTTCTGCAATAGCAGTTGCCAGTTTAATTGAGTTGCTAAAAAAGCAAAGAGATGCCGTGGGACTTTCTTTATTCACTAAAGGATTTAAATTAGAAACTCCTGCAAAAACGAACCAAGCCCACCAAAGATATATTTATTCAGAATTAGAAAAATTACTGGATAAAGAAAATCAAGTAGATGGAGAACCCACTCATATTGTAGATGCAATTCACCATTTTGCCGAAAAAATTCATAAACGATCGTTAGTATTTATTTTTAGCGACATGTTTGATGGTGATTTCTTTAAAAATGATGAAGCATTTAGAGCGCTTCAGCACTTAAAACATAAGAAGCACGAAGTAGTGTTATTCCATGTTTTTGATAAATCAAAAGAACTTGATTTAGAGTTTGAAAACAGACCTTATGTTTTTGTAGATATGGAAACAGGGGAGGAGATGAAGCTTAATCCTAGTCAGGTTAGAGAAAAATATGCCGAGGAAGTTTTAAACTATCAAAGCAAATTGAAATTGAAATGTGGGCAATATCAAATCGATTACGTTCCTACTGATATTGGGCTGGGAGTTCATCCAATTTTACAACAATATCTTATTAAAAGATCAAAGATTCTTTAATTAGTTTTAGTGTTTCCTTTATAGATAAAAACACTTAATTTTGAATAAAATTTTATAGCATGAAAGTAGAGCAAATATACACAGGGTGTTTAGCCCAAGGAGCCTATTATATAGAGAGTAATGGTGAAGTAGCAATAATAGATCCTTTACGAGAAGTAGATACTTATATCGAAAAAGCAGAAGCATCTAATTCAAAGATTAAGTATGTTTTTGAAACTCATTTTCATGCAGATTTTGTAAGTGGACACGTTTCATTATCCGAAAAAACTGGAGCGCCAATAGTTTTTGGACCCAATGCAAATCCAAGTTTTGAGGCAACAATTGCCACTGATGGACAATTATTTGAATTAGGAAATGTAAAGATAAAAGCAATTCACACTCCTGGTCACACCATGGAAAGTACGTGTTATTTATTGATAGATGAAAACGGAAAAGAACATTCTCTTTTTAGTGGAGATACTTTGTTTTTGGGTGATGTTGGTCGTCCAGATTTAGCACAAAAAGCTGCAGATATGACAATGGAAGATTTGGCTGGAATATTATATGAAAGCCTAAGAACCAAAGTAATGACTTTGCCAAATGATACAATTGTGTATCCAGGTCACGGAGCAGGAAGTGCTTGTGGTAAAAATATGAGTAAAGAAACTGTAGGGTCTATTGGAGAGCAAAAAGAGCAGAATTATGCGCTAAGAGCTGATATGACCAAAGAAGAATTTGTAAAAGAATTGACTGATGGATTGGCACCACCACCAGCATATTTCCCAATGAATGTAGCCATGAACAAAAATGGATACGAAAGTTTAGAAACTCTAATAGAAAAAGGAAATAACGCCCTTTCGCCACAAGATTTTGAAAATGCTGCTAATACAACAGAAGCAATTATGCTTGATGTTCGTCACCAAAAAGATTTTATATTAGGCCATATTCCTAATTCTATTTTTATAGGAATTGATGGAGGATTTGCTCCATGGGTTGGCGCATTGATTAAGGATGTAACTCAACCAATATTATTAATTACACCAGAAGGAAGATTGGACGAAACAATAACTCGATTATCACGAGTTGGTTTTGATAACGTCATAGGATATTTAGAAGGTGGTTTTGAAGCATGGAAATCAGCTGACAAAGAAGTTGATTCAATAGAAACAATTTCTGCAGAAGATTTTGCTAAGTTGAAAAAATCGGAGAAAATAAATGTGATGGATGTGCGAAAAGATGGAGAGTTTGAAGCTTCTCATGTAGAGAATGCAGTTCACACACCACTAAGCAGAATTAATGAGTTTTTGGAAAGTTTTATTAAAGATGAAACAAGCTACACGCATTGTGCAGGTGGTTATCGTTCGGTAATAGCAACCTCTATACTCAAGTCTCGAGGGATTCACAATACAGTTGATGTATTAGGAGGATTTGGAGCTATTAAGAAAACGGATATCGCAATCACTGACTTTGTTTGTCCTACAACTCTTTAAGAATAACTTCTGCAAAACTGAATAAAATTAATTTTCATAACTTCGCGTAATTATTCTTTAACCCTTAAAACCAAGTATAGCATGCAACTGTACAATAAATTAAGTGCCAAAGAAAGAGCAGAGCTTATCGAACAAGCAGGTAAAGAACGCCTTACTGTGTCTTTCTATAAATACCATCAGATTGGTAATCCTACAATTTTTCGTAATTTTTTATTCATTCTATGGAATGAGCAAGATGTACTCGGTAGAATTTATGTAGCAAATGAAGGAATAAATGCTCAGCTATCTGTGCCTGCCGATAGTTTTATAGATTTTAAAGAAAAACTAGATGAGATCTCTTTTCTGGAAAATGTTAGATTAAATGTTGCAGTGGAACATGATAACAAATCATTTTTAAAGCTAAAAGTTAAAGTCCGTGACAAAATTGTTGCAGATGGATTAGAAGATGATTCATTTGATGTAACAGATATTGGAACTCACGTAAAAGCCAAACAGTTTAATGAATTAATAGAAGATCCAAACACAGTTTTGGTAGACATGCGTAACCATTACGAAAGTGAAATTGGTCATTTTAAAAATGCAGTTACTCCAGATGTAGATACGTTTAGAGATTCGTTAGATTTAATAGAGGATCAGCTTAAAGATCATAAAGAAGACAAAAACCTAGTGATGTATTGTACAGGAGGAATTAGATGCGAAAAAGCATCTGCCTATTACAAACACAAGGGATTTAAGAACGTATTCCAAATGGAAGGCGGAATAATAAACTACGTTCGCCAAGTAAACGAAGAAGGATTAGAAAATAAGTTTGTGGGTAAAAACTTTGTGTTTGATGAACGAAGAGCTGAGCGAATTTCTGATGATGTAATTTCTAATTGTCACCAATGTGGTGAGGCATGTGATGTGCATGTGAATTGTGCTAACGAAGGGTGTCATTTACTTTTTATCCAATGTGATAACTGTAAATCAAAAATGGATTCTTGTTGTTCGGATGAGTGCCAAGAGATAGCTTCTTTACCATTTGAAGAACGAAAAGAACTACGAAGAGGAAAAGCAGCTGGTAATAAAATATTTAAAAAAGGCCGTTCGGAGGTTTTGAAGTTTAAGAAGTAGAAACAGTTATTTGTTCATTTAATAGCATAAAAAAAGCCTTTCAGTTTCTGAAAGGCTTTTTTTATAATGTATTGAAATTGGCGGTCCGGACGGGACTCGAACCCGCGACCCCCTGCGTGACAGGCAGGTATTCTAACCAGCTGAACTACCGGACCATAAATCGTAATTTTCAATACAGAATGTCAAATAAATGTTGCTCTGTTTTCATGAGCGATACAAAAGTACCATTTTAAATTTATTCTCAAAATTTAAAACGCATAAAGTTTACTATTTATGTAATTTTCCATCTAGGCTTAACCAAGCACCACCATTATGAACAACTTTAAACCCTTTGGCTTTTAAGATTCCTTTTGCAGTTGCGCTTCTCATTCCGCTTGCGCAGCATGTTATAATAGGAAAATCTTGTTTTCCTTCAAGTTTTCCAATATTTTGTCTCAACCCTTCTACAGGGATATTTAATGAACCTTCAATGTGTCCAGATTTATATTCGCCTTTGGATCTTACATCTACAACAATAGCATTGTGATTTACTACTAAATCGTAATAATCTGCTTTTGGTCCAAACCCCAATAAGTTTAATATTGATTTTAACATGAATTAAGCTTTATGAAAGTTTACATCCATCCATCCGCCACCATTGTAGCATTCTATTCCTTCCATAGTTAGCATTTGTTGAGCCATTCCACTTCTCTGTCCAGATGCACAACAAAGTACTAATGGTTCTTTCATGGCTTTCACCTCTTCTAATCTATCCATAAGTTCTTGCACAGGAATATTTATAGATCCAGCTACACTTCCTCCAACAAACTCTCCTTCTGTTCTTACGTCTAATATTGTTCCTAGGTCGTTTTTTATAATTTCTTCTAATTTCATTGTATGCGTTTTTTTTATTGTACTAAAATTACAATTTCTTTCAATTTGTAACGGTAAGTTAGGTTACTTATTTTTGAAAAAAAAGTTCAAAAAAAAAGTCCCGAATTACTTCGAGACTTTTTTATAATAAATAACAATTTACTTATTCTCCTGCTACTTCAAACTCAGCTTCAATTATAACTTCTTTGTGAAGTTTTATAGTTGCTTTGTATTTTCCAACAGTCTTAATAGGCTCATTGTGAATTTTAATATTCTTTCTTTCTACTTCGTGTCCAGCAGCTACAAAAGCTTCTGCAACTTGAACGCTAGTTACGGATCCGAAGATTTTACCGCTTTCACCTACTTTTGCAATTACTTTAACAGAACTTTTCTCGATTTTAGTAGCTATTGCTTGAGCTTCGTCAACAATTGCTTTTTCTTTATGTGCTCTTTGTTTTACATTTTCTGCGTGCATTTTCTTTGCAGAAGGAGTTGCTAACATAGCTAAACCTTGAGGAATCAAATAATTTCTTCCAAATCCAGATTTAACAGTTACCATATCATTCTTGTCGCCTACATGCTCAACATCTTGTTTTAATATAACATCCATGATAATAAGGTTTTTTATTTTTTGTATAAATCTGTAACGTAAGGCATAAGAGCAATGTGTCTTGATCTCTTAATAGCTTGAGCTACTTTTCTTTGGTATTTTTGAGAAGTACCAGTTAATCTTCTTGGTAAAATTTTACCTTGCTCGTTTACAAGCATTGATAGGTAGTCAGCATTTTTGTAATCAATGTATTTGATTCCTGCTTTCTTGAACCTACAGTATTTTTCTTTTTTAACCTCAATATCAATTGGAGTTAAATATCTAATGTCTGTTTTACTCATTGTTTGAATTTTTAAGGTTAGTTTTTCTCAGCTTTCATTCTTGATTCTCTTACTCTTGCCCATGCTAATGCATGCTTATCAAGGTTAGTAGTCAAAAATCTAATCACTTTCTCGTCTCTTTTAAATGCTACCTCTAGGTCAGCAATTAATTCTCCATTCTCAGCAGAATATTCAAACAAATGATAAAATCCAGTGGATTTTTTCTGTATTGGGTAAGCTAGTTTTTTCAATCCCCAATTCTCTTGGTTATCGATTTTTGCACCAGCTCCAACAATAATGTCTTTGAACTTATCTACTGCTTCCTTTACCTGAACGTCAGATAAAACGGGAGTTAGAATGAAAACAGTTTCGTAATGTTTCATAAGGTTTATTTTGGGTTTTTAATTTTAAGTCTGCAAATGTAGAGTTTTACTTTTACTTTTCCAATGTTTTGGCGGGTTTATTAACAATTGATTCTTCATTGTTATAAACCCTTTTCTTTCATTTAGGTTTTCATTAATTATTAGTATTATTAACTTTTCAAATTTAAACCTTGTTACCTATGTTAAATAACATTGATTCTTCTCCGCCTAATCACTTAAATAAGAAAGAAATTAAGCGCGAATTAAAGCATTTGAAAGAGAAAATGATTGCTTTTCAGAAGAAAATGAATGCGCAAGGAAAGTACTCTTTACTACTTATTTTTCAAGGAATGGATGCATCTGGTAAAGATGGTGCAACACGAAGAGTGCTAGAAGGAGTTAATCCAAGTGGAATTAATGTAAAGAGTTATAAGAAACCAACTGATGAGGAATTTGCTCACGATTTTTTGTGGCGAGTTCACCAACACGCTCCTGCAAAAGGAATGATTCAGGTTTTTAATCGCTCTCATTATGAAGATATTTTGGTTCCTTCAGTAATGGGTTATATCCCCAAAGAGGAAATTGACAAACGATACGAATTGATTAATTCATTTGAAAAATTACTGGAACATAACGGAACTAAAGTATTGAAGTTTTATCTACATGTATCTAAAGAAGAGCAGCTTATTAGGTTGCAAGAAAGAATTGATAACCCCGAAAAACATTTTAAACACAATGATGGAGATTGGGAAACCAGAGAAAATTGGGATAGTTATATGAAAGTATATCAATCGCTTTTTGAAAAGTGTAATGATATTCCTTGGCACATCATACCAAGTGATGAAAACTGGTACAAGACGAATTTAATATCTGAAAAAATAATTGCTGCTTTTGAATCTATGGATTTGGAATGGCCTGAATTAGAAACTGAAAAATTTTAAATAGACTTATGAAAAATATTATCTCACTTGCGTTATTAGCTCTCATGTCATGTTTGAGTTTTAGTCAAGAAATAAAATTATTATCTCAAAAAGAGGTCAATGATTTAGTCAAAGATTCTTATCAATTAGTTGAATCAAATAAAATGCCTAAAATTTTCTATAAATCGAAAGGTGAAATTATGGTTATAGATTTGTTGTCAAGAAATAATATGTTCATGACGGTTAGCATTAATGATTCAATTTATAAAGTCAATCAAAACAATTGGCTTGATTCAACTATTTTCAGACCAAATGAATTTCTAGCAATTTCAGGACTTAAAGAAGGTGATAATTCGATACACATTGACCAGGCTGTATATTCAGAACCTGACATTTTGTTGAGTAAATCTTTCAAAGTAAAAGCACGAGAACCATATATTACAAATGATGCTGTTGTACTAGGATTATTACTTCTATTACTAGCTTTTATTTTTAAAACAGAAGGCAGTTCTATTCCTTTTTTCAAGAAGTTTTACAGAGTAGTTCCTGCATTATTGTTGTGTTATTTTTTACCAGCATTCCTAAATACATTTGGAATTGTCTCGGCAGATGAGTCTAATTTATACTTTGTGGCAAGTAGGTATTTATTGCCAGCCAGTTTAGTTTTATTGTGTCTTAATATTGATATGCAAGGAATTAAAAGATTAGGGCCAAAAGCGTTAATCATGTTTTTTACTGCTACTATTGGGATTGTAATTGGAGGTCCAATTGCACTTTGGGTTGTTTCTAAATTTTCGCCAGATATCCTAAATGATGAAATATGGAGGGGACTTGCAACAGTTGCTGGAAGCTGGATTGGTGGTGGTGCAAACCAAACTGCAATGAAAGAAGTATATGAAGCAAGTGATCAATTATTTTCTGCAATGATTGTAGTAGATGTATTTGTTGCTAATGTTTTTATGTCTGTTTTGTTATTTGGAACAGGATATAACAAACGAATAAATAAGTTTTTTAAAGCAGATGATTCTGCTATTGAAAGCTTAAAAAACAAAATGGAAAGTTTCCAGAAGAAGATGGCGAAAGTAGCTACGTTTAAAGATTTAATGATGTTAACAGCATTGGCTTTTGTAGCAATAGGTTTAGCTCATTTTTTATCCAATATAATAAGTCCATCAGTTTCAGATTGGTTAGATGTAGTAAGAGAAACTTCTCCAACTAAAGCTGCTTTAATGAGCTCATTTGGTAGTGGATTCTTTTGGTTGGTAGTATTCTCTACCATATTCGGGATTGGACTTTCTTTTACCAAAGCTAGAGAGTTTGAAGGGATTGGAGCCTCTAAAATAGGAACGGTATTTCTTTATTTATTAGTTGCAACCATAGGAATGAAAATGGATATTTTTGAATTGATTAACAACTGGGGGATTTTTAAGTTCTTAATTTCAATAGGATTAATATGGATTACAATTCATGCAGTTTTCTTATTTATTGTAGCTAAAATTATTAAAGCTCCTTTCTTTTATGTTGCTGTAGGATCGCAAGCCAATGTTGGTGGTGCAGCTTCGGCTCCAGTAGTTGCAGCAGCTTTTAGTCCAGCATTAGCGCCAGTAGGAGTTTTACTTGCTGTACTAGGTTATGCAGTTGGTACGTTTGGAGCAATTGCTTGTGCCATTATGATGCAATATTTATCAGTGTCTTAATAATTTATTTGAGCAAAAAAAAGGTCAGAAACTTATCGTCTCTGTCCTTTTTTTATGGTTAATTTTTAAATCTTATTCTATCAAAAATGGAGTATCATCTGCTGTCATGATGATTTTAGCATTAGGTGATTCAGCTAATTTCAATAAAGCTTCAATGTGCTTTACTTTCAGTATTTGATCTGTTAATCCTTCTGATAGTATTTTTTGAGAATCTCTTGTTCCTTCAGCTGCAATAATTTTTCTTTGAGCCTCTAGTTTTTCTTTCTCAATAATAAACCTCATTCTCATTGCATCTTGCTCTGCTTGTAGTTTTTCTTCAATAGAGCGTGCCAAACCAGCAGGTAATTGGATGCTTTTCATTAATACCGATTTTACTATTAATCCATCTTGAGCCAATAACTTATTCATTTTGTTAAGGATTTCATCCTCAATTTCAGCACGTTTACCACTGTGCATGTCTTTAGCAAAGTAGTTGGCACATACATCAGATGCAGTACTTCTGAATACATTACTAATAATTGGTTCGTAATCTAATCCTAAATTGGTAATTAACTTTGGTAAGCTATCTTTTTCTATTTGGTATAAAATACTTATTTGTGATTGTACACTCAACCCTTCTTTACTGGGTAATGATAAGTTAAGTTCTAAGTTACTTGTTCTTATAGAAGCTATAATTACCTTGCTTGTAAAAGGATTGTAGACTATATTCCCTTCGGTTTTTACTTCGTTAGATAGTTTTCCTAGTTTTTGTTTTACACCTGCTTGTCCTGGTCTAACTATTACGCAAGATGCGAAAAACATTATGGCAGTTCCGGCTATTAAAATTGACTTTTTCATATGGCTTTGGTTTTGTTATTTTTTTGTTAATACAATTATCCAAAATTATGCCAAACTTTAATAAACAACCATAAGTATTCATTAGTATTTTAAATTAAATACATAAGGTTTTATTATGGGAATCAGCCCAAAATACTTTCGCCTAAAAAAACATAAATTCCTACTAAAACTGCTTCGCCAATAAAAACTGCTGTAAAGTATTTGGGAAAATTCATTTTTATACTTCCGGCTATATAGCAAATTAAATCTGTAGGAACCAGAGGGAAAAACGACCAGCCTAAAACTATCCAAAACCCGTGTTTGTTTAGTTTATAAGTAATTTTTTCTGTTTTCTTTTTATGCTTTTCCCCAAATAATTTATCGAACTCCAAGAATTTGGATGCAAAATAAAGGTAAGTGGCTGTAGTCATTATCCCTAACATGGAGATCCAGAAAACTGTCCAAAGTGAATCTGGAAAAAGAACTATTCCTGCTAAAACAAATGGGGTAGAGGGTAAGAGGAAAATTCCTCTAACTAAGCAGATTGCTAGATAGGTCCAAAAAACATTTGAGGAGTTTTTTTTTACAAAAGTCGACAGAGCGTCTTTTGTAAACCAATCTGGATGTAAAAAAAATAGCACTAGTCCCGCGAGAACTAGTGCTATCCATATAAATCTTAAAATTTTCTTATTCGCCAATATGAAGAATGTCTTTTTTCTTTAATAAATCTTCAACAGATTCTCTGACATCTTCATCATCCACACAGCAATCTACAGGGCAAACTGCTGCACACTGTGGTTCTTCGTGAAATCCTTCGCATTCAGTACATTTATCAGGTGATATAAAATACACATCCATATCTACTGGTTCTTGGTATTCATCAGCATTTACTTCTTTTCCGTCATATAATTTCACCATTCCTTTTAGTCCAGTTCCATCAGAAAATTTCCAATCTGCTCCTCCTTCATATATCGCGTTATTTGGGCATTCTGGCTCGCATGCTCCGCAATTAATACATTCTTGTGTTATAATTATTGCCATTTTTTATTCTGATTTTTTACAAAATTAGTATAATATCAATTGAAAGTCTATTTTTTAGTCAGAAACTTTACACCATGTCTAAGTGTTTTTAAAGCAATATATAGTTGTTGAGTATAAAATCCCAGCTAAAGTTTTTATCTTTGCAGTATGAATTTAGAGGAAAGAAAAATTGCTTTTGTACAATTAGGGAAAGTACTCCAGAACTTTGTTTTGAAAAAGGATTGGAAGGGTTTTGAAAGTGGATTAACTGAAGCTGAATATGATGACTTTAATTACCTTATCTTAAAATCTAAATCATTAAATGGTTGGTTTACAGAAGAAAATGTACGTAAGGCAATTGGGGGAATAGTCAATTTATTAAATCCTGATAAGTTAGATGAATGGTTATCTAAGTATCAATTTAATTCTGAAAAGAATAAAAGTGTGGGGGTGATAATGGCAGGTAATATACCAATGGTAGGCTTTCATGATGTACTTTGTGTCTTACTTTCTGGCAACAAATTAGTAGGCAAACTCTCTTCTGAAGATAATTTATTGATTCCTGCAGCTATGGAGTTTCTTATCAAAATCGAACCTCAGTTTAAATCTAAAATTAGCTTTGTTGAACGATTGACAGATATTGATGCTGTAATTGCAACTGGAAGTAATAACTCGGCAAGATATTTTGAAACTTATTTTGGAAAATATCCTAACATTATTAGAAAAAACAGAACTTCTATTGCAATAATCACTGGAAATGAAACGGAAGAAGAGCTTACTGCTTTTGCAAATGATGTGTTTCTTTATTTTGGAAAAGGATGTAGAAATGTAACCAAAGTATTGGTGCCAACTGATTATGATTTAGATAAGTTGTTTAATTCATTTTTTCCGTACAAGGATATAATTCATCATCATAAGTATGCTAATAATTACGATTATCATAAAGCTATTTATATGATGAACCAAACATCAATAATAGAAAACGGATTTTTGATGATGATAGAAAACGATACTCTTCATTCACCTTTAAGTATATTGAATTATCAGTATTATGGGAACAAAAAGGAGACTCTTGCGTATATCGAAACTTATAAGGAAGAGATACAATGTATTGTAGGAACTGATTACGTTCCTTTTGGTAAAGCACAAATGCCAGAAGCTGATGATTATGCTGATGGAGAGGATACTATGAAATTTTTATTATCCCTTTAAGCACAGTACCTTTGAATTAAAGTTTAACAAAAGATTAACCGGATAAAAAACTATACAGAACAATAAATAAGAAACTTGGCACAATTCTCGCCTATTCAATATTTAAATCAATAAAACCAAAGATTATGAAACCAATTTTACAATTAAAAATTGCCCTTTTTACAATTTTCTTGTTTTCGTTTGGAGCCAAGGCTCAATTCGTAGATTATGACAGAGACACCAAATGGAACCTAGGTTTTAATATGGGAGCAGTATGGCAAGATGGAGATGTATCTCTTAATAACCCTGGATTTGGTTATGGATTAACATTCGGAAGAAGTATTTATGAATCGCCAAGTAAATTTTGGGGTTTAGATTTAAGGTTTAGATACATGAAAGGATTCACTTATGGTCAGAATTTGGCTGCAACAAGAGATTCTTCTAGTTCATATTTAGACAATCCTATTTATTCAACAAACCCATCTAACTACAGAGATAATCTTGGCTTTACTTATTTGAATAGTAAAACTATGATTCACGATTTTAATTTAGAGGCAGTAATTAACTTTCATAGATTAAGAGAAAGAACAGGAATTCTTTTGTCTGTTTATGGAGGTGTTGGTGTTACTGATTACCGTACAACAACTAATTTATTAGATGAAGATGGAAAGCTTTATAACTACTTTGATATTGATGAGGCTTCAGCTACAAAAAAAGATTTTAGAGATTTTTTAGATAATACGTATGAAACAAATGCTGTTTTTAATGAAGATGTAACTGTTAAGTTTATGCCATCATTAGGTGCGAGCATTGGTTACCAATTTTCTCCGCAATGGTCTGTTGGGATTGACCACAGAGTTACATTTACTCTTCAAGATCAATTTGATGGAATAGAGCAGGCTGGAACTCAGTTTTTACAATGGGGCGATAATGACAAATATCATTATACTTCAATTTTCTTAAGATGGAATATATTCAGAGGAGAATCTTCAACTTCTACAAGAACAAGAGATTGTCCGCCACCTTATTTAAAAATTGCTGATATTCCTGAGGTTTATACTGTAAATGATAGTGTATTTAGTATCAGAGCAAGAGTTTCTAAAATAAACTCTAACAATGATGTAATGTTTATTCAGGATGATCAAATTGTAGAAACTAGTTATAATGCCAATACTGATTACGTATCTGGAAATGTAATATTGAAAGAAGGAGCAAATAAATTGATGTTTATTGCCACTAATGCATGTGGAGAATCTATTGATAGTGTAACAGTTATTTATAATCCAGATTTTTGTCCAAAAGGAGTTATTACAATTCTTGAGCCTAGCGATACAGTTTCTAGTAGAGAAACTACTTTAAAAGCAAGAGTATTACAACTTCAAGGAGGAATAATTACGGTTGCCTTAAATAATAACATTGTAGCACATAGCTTTAATGCTTCTACAAATGAATTAGAATCTAAATTAAACCTTAACCAAGGGGTTAATACTTATTCGGTAAGAGTAGTGAATAAATGTGGAGATACTTCAGTTACTAAAACTGTAGTGTTTTACTGTGTGCCACCAACTGTTGCTATTGGTTCTCCTGAAAATGGAAAACAATACACAAATGGTGCAGGAAATATTGTAGCATCTGTAAGAAATATTACTGATAAAAGCCAAATTCAGATTACTCATAATAGTCAATCTGTAGTGCCTAGTTTAAATGCCTCAACAGGAGCTGTAGGAGGTAGCTTTAACATGGTAGAAGGAACAAACACTATTACTATAACGGTAACTAATGATTGTGGAACTGACACTAAAACAGTCATTTTTAACTACGAAAAGCCTTGTTTATTACCTGTTGTATCTATTACAACTCCAGCTAATGGAAGTAATGTGACTAACTCTAGTGTGAATGTAAGAGGAACGGTTTCTAATATTACTAATGGTGCTAATGTTCAAATGACTTTGAATGGTGTAGCTGTTAACTCTGGATTTAATAATGGATCGTTTTCTTCTAACTTAAATTTAAGACAAGGAAGTAACACGATTCAAGTAACAGGAGTAAATGAGTGTGGAAGAGATGCTAAATCTATTACAGTTTCATATAGCTGTCCTGCTCCATCTGTTTCTTTAGTGTCGCCAATTAATGGGACACAAACATCTACATCAAGAGTAGTAATTTCTGGAAATACTAATAATGTTACTTCTCAAGGTCAATTAAGAGTTACTCTTAACGGTAATTCTGTACCATTTACTTTTAATGCAAGTGCTAGATCATTTACAGGAACTATTAATGTTGCTGGAGGTCAAAATATTATTCAAGTTGTTGCAACTACTCCTTGTGGAACAGCTACTAAAACTGCTGTTGTTACAATGAATCAGGCTTGTCCTGCTCCAGTTATTAATATTGTAAATCCTGCTAATGGAACATCTGTTAGCTCAAACCAATTAACACTTTCTGGAACTGCAATTAATGTAACTAACCAGTCGGAACTAAGAGTTACTTTAAATGGAATTGCGCAAGCTTTCACGTTTAACTCAGGAACTTTTGTAGCTCCTCTTAGTCTTACTACTGGTAATAATACAATTCAAGTAACTGCAACTAACACTTGTGGTACGGATAGTAAAACTTCAACTGTGGTTTATAATAAATCTTGTCCAGCACCAGTAGTTAATATTTCTTCTCCGGCTAACGGAATGAATGTATCAGCTAGTGCAATTACATTAACTGGTTCAGCAATGAATGTAACTAGTCAATCAGAATTACAAGTTACACTTAATGGAGTGAATCAAAATTTCACTTTTAATACTAGTAATAAAACTTTTGTATCACCACTTACACTTAGGTCAGGGAGCAATACAATTCAGGTAAAAGCAACTAATGCTTGTGGAACAGATATTAAATCGACTACTGTTAATTACAGTCAAGCTTGTCCTGCTCCAACAGCAACAATCTCTTCGCCAAGAAATGGATTAAATGCTACATCATTATCAGTTCCATTTACTGGTATTGTTACTAATGTATCAAGTGCAAGCCAAGTTACACTAAAAGTCAATGGAATTTCTGTTGCCAAAAATGTAAACACTACAAATGGTTTGGTGTCTGCAACTTTAAATCTTAAAGAAGGTGGTAATACTATTCAATTAACTACAACAACTAATTGTGGAACGGATACTAAGTCGGTAACAGTTTCTTATAAATGTCCTTTGCCAACTATTAATATTGCTAGTCCTAATACAGGAATGAGTTATTCTACTTCTCCTATTCAGTTTTCTGGGTTTGTTAGTGGAGCATCTACTCAAAACCAAATAGTAGTTAAACTTAACGGAACTGTTATTCCTTTTACATATAATGCAGGAACAAAACAGTTTTCTGGTTCTATGAACTTAGTTACTGGAAGTAATACATTAGAAGCATCTGTAACTAACCAATGTGGAACTTCTACAAAGTCTACTACTGTTAATTATGCAAAGTCTTGTCCACCACCAACTGTGATGCTAACATCACCTAATGGAAAAGGTACTTCTGCATCAGCTGTTCAAATTTCTGGACTTGCTAATAACGTAACTTCTCAAAATCAGATAAGTGTTAAGCTTAATGGTGCTACATTGCCAATTAGCTATAATGCTTCAACAAAGGTGTTCACATCAATGGCGACTCTTATAGAAGGAAACAATACAATTGTAGCAACTGTTACTAATGAATGTGGAACTGATACTAAAAGTGTTTCTGTTGTATATACTAAAGCTTGTCCTAAGCCAACTGTGGCTATTACAAGTCCAACAAATGGTTCTAGTCCTACGGATCAGTTCATTACTATTAATGGTGTAACAACTAATGTAACTGCACAATCACAAATTAAACTTACATTGAATGGAAAAGCAATACCTTTTACTTTTAATGCAGGTAACCAAACATTTGTAGGTAATTATGACTTAACTGAAGGAAATAATGTAATAGTAGCTTCAGTTACAACACCATGTGGAACGGCTACAAAAACAATTACATTAAAATGGTCTAAACCTTGTCCTAAGCCTACAGTTACTATTAGTTCTCCTAATGGAAGTGCAGCATTGATTGCCGCAACACAAATTACTGGGATTGCTCAAAATGTAGCTGCTAAAAGTGAAATAACTGTAATGTTGAATGGAGCATCAGTTCCTTTTAACTTTAATGCAACTACAAAAGTGTTCTCAGCTTCTGCTACATTAAGAGAAGGAAGCAATACTATACAAGTGAAAGTAACTAATACATGTGGTACAGATACTAAAACTGTGACTAAGACATATTCTAAACCATGTCCTAAGCCAACTATTCGAATTACTAGTCCTGCAAACGGATCAAGTCCTATAGACCAGTTTGTTACTGTAAATGGAGTTACTACTAATGTTACTGCTAAGTCTCAAATGACTCTTAAAATTAATGGTGTTAATATTCCATTTACGTTCAATGCAGGCAACAATAGTTTCCAAGGAATGTATGATTTAGCAGAAGGAACAAACGTAATAGTAGCAACTGCAACTAATAGTTGTGGAACAGCTACTTCTACTGTAACATTGGTTTGGAGAAAACCATGTCCTAAAGCGGTTGTTAAAATATTAAGTCATACTAACAATAGCAGTGTAAATACACTGTCAACTACTATAATTGGAACGGCAACTAATATTGCAATTGCTGGCGATTTAAAAATGACTGTGAATGGAGCTCAACAGAGATTCACTTACAACAACACAACTAAGGGGTTTAGTTCTGTTGTAAATCTGATAGCAGGTACTAACAGAATTGTTGTTACTGCAACAACTCAATGTGGTGTTGTTTCTGAAACATTAATATTAAATGCAAGTGCTCCTGTGGTTGTTACACCAATATTAAGTGTTATAACACCAAGACTTGATTCATCTGGAACTATTGCTAAAACAAGCAAAGTAAATGGAACTGTAAGTGGAATAACAAGTAAAAGTCAACTTAAGATATATATAAACGGAAAAGCTTATACAGGATTCTCATTTAAAGCTATTGGAAATGGAGTGTTTTCTTATGATGGTACCGTTAGTTTGGTTCCGGGATTAAACATAATAGAAGTTTCAGCAACAAATAATGCTGGAGGCAAGAAGACTATAACTAGAAAAATCACTTCTAATCAATCAATAGAAGCTCCAATTAAAACTGAGGTTGGAGAACCTGTTCCTACAAAAACTGAAGTAACTAAACCTGCTACAGAAGAGCCGGCTGGTAGGCCAGGTAGAAGAAGATAAATATTAAATTAATAGAAATAAAAAGCACCCAATTATTGGGTGCTTTTTTTATTTAAACCAATTTCTTTTTTTTATCATATACAAAGTTAAGAGAGTAATAACTAGCATAACTCCCAGTAGGATAAAGTATCCATATTCTGATTTAGTCTCAGGAATATAATCGAAGTTCATTCCGTAAATTCCTGCAAGAAAGGTAAGAGGAATAAAGATTACAGAAAAAATAGTTAAGGTTTTCATTACCTGATTCAGTCTGTTACTTTGTAGATTAAATACTAAGTTGAGGTTACTTTCTAATTGAACTAAATCAAAATCTACATCATCAATTAAAAAATTAGCTTGCTCTTTTGATTCACTAAAGTAACGCGTGTCAAACCCATCAAGCTCACAGTTTTCTAATTTAAAAATTGCCTCCCGTAAAGAAGATATTGCTTTTTTTAACTGAAATAATTGTTGTTTAAAACCTTCAACTTTCATTACGTAAGCATCATCAAGATTAACGGACGAAAGATCTCTTATGCCTCCAATATTTTTATTAATTGTTTCGTAAACATTAGCATAGTTATCTATGATGGCATCAATAATTAAATACAATAAATAATCTGCATTTTTTTTGCGAACTATTCCCTTATTCTCTCTAATTCTAAAACGTATTTCTCCAAAGTAATCGCCAGGTTTTTCTTGTATGCTCCAAACATAGTTTGGGCTC
>CALLII010000154.1 GCA_938009745.1 uncultured Flavobacteriales bacterium | reverse complement strand
AAAAGTCTCGAAAGTAACGTCCAATGCTTTATTGGTGAAAGGAACATTAACAGTGAAGCTTTTCAAAAATACACGGTTTTCTTTTACGAAAACTACATGAATCCCTACATTTCCTCTGTGCTTTTCCTCTATTTCAAATTCAATTCTTTTTACCTCATCATTTAGTGTAATCCATTTCTTCTCTACAATTTCTCCCTGATGTTCTACTTCATACATCATTCTTACATTTTTGGCTTTAGAACCCACTAATAAAACGGCCGTTTCTCCTGGCTCGCCAGACATTTTTTCGGCTTTTGTCCAAAAGAACTCGTTCACTGGCATTTGTTTAGATTTATCGTTATAGATATTGGATTTCTTAATTTCCTTTACTTCGTTTCCAAACTTATCTTTAGATATTATCTCTATTTGATAAACTCCTTGTTCCCATTTTTTTAAGTTTTTAAACTCAAAGTCACTTGCCTCTTTCGTATCAAAAACTTCAGAATAAACCTTTTGTTTCCCTTCCTCTTGCAATTCATAATCCGACTTATTACCATACTCTTCAAAAGGAAATTTATTATCGTGATCTCTCTCTGTTGTCAGAAACATATCAGGATTACCCCACTTGCTATCAAGTTCTAATCTTTCCTTATCTTTAAGTCGGTATACGTTTACAATCCCTTTAGCATCAATTTTTTCTCCATTAAGATTGGTAGTTGTAATTGTAAAAGTTGATGCATTATTCTGATTCAATTCTACTGGAATATCCATATTTACAATCAATGAATTATATCCAACCGAAATATATTGAGTTGTACTTCTTGTCTCTCCGTTTAAGTCGGTTACATCTGCTGTAATTTCATACCTATAAGTTGGCTTGTATTTCTGATTCACAGATTTATCAGCAATCGCTCTAAAAGTTACTTCAAATTTCCCGTTTTCATCAGTAACCGAATTACCATTAGTAATTTCTACCTCAGCAGAATTTGGTCGGTAACCGTAATAATACCAGCACCACCATGGGAAAGAAGCTCTTCGTGAAACTCTATACACTACCTTAGCTCCATCTATATTATTTCCGGCAAAGGCTTTAGCTATTCCTGTTACTTTAATTTCTTCGTCTAACTTATATTCTCCTTTTACAGGATCAATGTTAACTTCAAACTTTGGTCTTTTATATTCCTCTACAGAAAATGACTTAGCTCCCATTTGTTTCCCTTCAAAATTCATTACAATGGTCATTCGTCCATTAATTAATCCTTGTGGTGTTTGAAAATCTCCTGAAACAGTTCCAAATTCATTAGTAGTAAGTTTTTTACTGTCAATTTTTTGACGGTTCACATCAAAAAAAGTAACCTCCACTTTTTTACCTGCAAGCACTTTGGCTTCATTCTCTGTTTGTGAAAACAATAACCCCTTAAAATATACTTTTTGATTTGGACGATAAATTGCTCTGTCAGTAAAAACAGTCCCTCTGTTATCATTAGAAATTCCACTATTATAATTTCTGTTTAGGTACATTGAACTTCCATTATCATACCTATCAGTATCTTTAGTGAAATTAACTGTTACGCTCTGACTCTTGTTTGTACTTTGTAACTTAATATACCCTTCTTTATCAGAATATTTAGTTGCAATTTTTCGGATCTCATATTCTCTCTTTTTATAATCCCACGTTCTGGTAAAGAACTCTCCTTTTACTCCTTCAATTGGTTCTCCAGTTTTTCTATTAAACAAAGTAAACTCTGAGCCTGCGCTACTACTTCTGACCAAATAACTAATATTTGTAGACCAAAAAGGAGCTATTGAAATAGCATTTTCTTGGTAGCTAAATTCCTTATCAGTTCCTGCTACTACAGCATAATATCCTTCAGGCATTTCAGGAATAGTAAATTCAACATCATGAGGATTAAATAATCCATCATTAGGAATACTTAACTCCCAATTAGTTACAACCTCTTTAGAATTAAAATAATTAACTCTCTCCTTTGTGCTTTTAAATGATTGTTTACTATGCGAATCATAATCGAGTTTAATCACTTTGAAATAGACTTTTTCAAGGTTTGTAAATGATAATTTTCCCTTAGATAACTGGTTAGGAACAAGTGCCTCTTCACAAACAAAATCTAATCGCTTAGATTTTATTGTATTTATTAAGTTTTGGCAATTAAGCGCTCCGTATGAATTAGGGTAAGCATTAATAGCCTCTTCGGCAATCTCAATCGCTTTCTTTTTAGATTTTTTATAACTCTCGTTATCTACATCATTTTTTAACTCTCTGTTATACTTACTAGCCAAGTTGGTATAATAAGTAGCTAGTACAAATCTCACTTGAGAGTAATACTCACTATTCTTGGTCTTAAGAGATAAAGCCTCAATCGATTTTACGTATAATTCATCTGAATTATCAACTGAATTATACTGTTTTATAAACCCCAATCTATCCAATTCCAAATCGGCTAGTGCTTCTAAATTATTAGTTTTGTTTAAATGTAATTTAGTAAGTGATTGGTAAATTTTTAATGCTTGTAGTTTAGTAGAACTTGAATCCTTATGGCTGATTGACAGCTCAGCAAATTCTTTTGCTGGTAAAAACCATTTTGAATTTTCTAACTGAAAATAATAAGCTGGCTTAGTTACATCTGGTTCCGTATTTCGGAAATAGGCCAAAGCTCTGTGCCCCAAAAAGTCATACAATGTTGGTCTTAATGAATCGGTATTATATCCATCATTTAGCAACTCTTTAAAACTAGACAAAGAGTATTCCTGTAATAGATTCGACTCAGTTAATGATTGTTTGTAATGCGAATTTGTTTCTCTTACAATGTCATTCAATGACCAAGTTCTTATGTCTTGCTTTTCAAAATTTACTGTTTCCGTCCTGTTATTAAACTTCCATCTATTTCTGGTATAATAACTCCAATATAGCTCGGCCAAGATGCTGTGTAAAATCTGTTTTTGAGGAGCTTCAGTAGTCGCAATCATACTATCCATCTGATAAATAGCAGTTACGTAACTTTCTTCTTCTAAAGTATGACTGTACTTTATTTTGTACATAGAAGATTTTACAATTTGGTTTACGTTCTTTTCTTTGTTTGCCAAAGCATAAATTTCTTCCACAACTTTAAGTGCAGATTTTGGTAATCCATTACTTTCGTGTTCTTGCACTTGCTTCCACAATGCTTCATAATTATCGACCACAGGATATTCCTTAGGTTGGTAATTAGTTTCTTCTTTATTTTTTTTCTTTCCGAAC
>CALLII010000153.1 GCA_938009745.1 uncultured Flavobacteriales bacterium | reverse complement strand
TCCTCTAAGTTTGCACCCGTACAAGAGATAATTTGCACTTTATCCTGACGAATCATTTCGGCAAATATTTTACCAATTTCTGCTGTACTCATTGCTCCTGCCAATGAAACTAGCATTTTAGAACCCTTTTTTAATTGCGCTTCATATCCTTTTGCTGCATCTACTAATGCTGCCGAGTTGAAGTGAAGGAAGTGATCCTCCATAAATTTTGTAATTGTCATCCTTTTTAGTTTTTAAATTATTTTTTATTGACCCTTTTCAAGTCAAAAATATCTTTTCTTCTGTCTCTTAAGTTCTTCACTGCTCCAAATTGGTTCAATTCTCTTAACAAATCTATGTCTACATCTGCTATCAAAATCATTTCGGTATTGGTAGTTGCCTCCGCTTTAATCCCATTAGCGGGGAACGAAAAATCGCAAGGCGTAAACACCATTGATTGGGCGTACTGAATATCCATATTATTCACTTTTGGTAAGTTTCCTACACTTCCAGCAATGGCTACGTAACATTCATTTTCAATTGCGCGGGCCTGAGCACAATGTCTGACTCTCGAATATCCATTTTGTGTATCAGTTAAGAAAGGAACAAAAAGTATATCCATTCCTTCGTCTGCCAATAATCTGCTCAACTCAGGAAACTCCGAATCGTAACAAATCAACACTCCTATTTTACCACAATCGGTATCGTATGTTTTTAGTTCATTTCCACCTTGCATTCCCCATACTTTAGCTTCGTCTGGTGTTACGTGCAACTTTTCGTAGCGCTCCATTGTTCCATCTCTACGGCACAAATAACCTACGTTATACAACAATCCATCTCTCATTTCGGGCATACTACCTGTTATGATATTAATGTTGTAAGAAATAGATAATTCCGAGAATCTTTGAACGATTCCCTCTGTGTGCTTTGCCAATTCTCTTATTGCTTCTGACTCGGGTAAGTGGTTGTTATCAGCCATCAAAGGCGCATTAAAAAACTCAGGAAACAAAGCAAAATCTGACCTGTAAGCAGAAACTGCATCCACAAAATATTCTGCTTGCTGCATTAATTCTTCCAAATCCTTGTACAACCTCATTTGCCACTGTATAAGACCTAATCTTACGTTCTTTTTCTTTGTAGCTGCTTTTTTGGATTTTTTTGTAAAATAAATATTATCCCATTCCAATAACACTGCAAATTCCCCCGAGTTTTCGTCCCCTACCAAGTATCCTTTTAGGATTTTTGTAGGATGAAAATCATTTGACATTTGGAAATTAAGAACTGGATCGTGAATTTCCTTTCTCTTTACTTTTTCAATGTATTCTTTTGGCGATAATTTATCAGCATGTTTATGGTAACCAGGAATCCTTCCTCCAAAAGCTATTCCTCTCAGGTTCAATTTTTCTACCAGCTCTTTTCGGTAATCGTACAACCTTCTGCCAAGGCGCAAACCTCTGTATTCTTTTTTGATAAACACGTCAATTCCATACAGCACATCTCCATCAGAATCGTGTGTGCTGAAAGAATAATTCCCTGTCATGTCTTTGTAAGAATCAAGCTCGTCAAATTTGTCATAATCCACAATTATAGAAAGTGCGCACCCTGCAATTTCTCCATTAATTTTAATCACAACCTGCCCATCTCTAAACTTATCAATTAAGGTTTTGATGTGCGATTCTTTCCAATACGAATCGGGCATAGATGAGTACGACTGTATCATTGCTTGCTTCAATTCTTGGTAATCATCAAGAGTTAAGTATTTTAACTCAATGTTTTCTATGTTTTCTATCATTTTTGAGGGTAAAGACTAATTAGTTGTCTTCGCTATTAAATTTATTGTTTTTACCAATTGGAACAAAATTAGTTGTTGAGTTCTCTTCGATTTCTTCTCCTTTTTTATTCAACTCAAATTTGTAGGATAATAATTTATAATACAATTTAGCTGCTAAAAAATCAGAAGATTTTTCATCTGGATTCGGGCATAATTCTACAATATCAAAACCTACTACGTTTTTTTGTTCAAATACTTTTTTGAAGAATTCAAGAGATTCGTACCACATCAATCCTCCAGGTTCTGGAGTTCCTGTAGCTGGGCAAATAGAAGGGTCAAAACCATCTAAATCAATAGTAATATACACGTTATCAGTCATTAACTCAATAGCTGCATCCATCCAAAATTCATCTTGAGCCATGTCGTGTGCAAAGAATACATTATCTAAATTCATCACTCTCTTTTCAGCCACATCCATACTTCTTATTCCTACTTGAATAAGGTTGGTATTTTCATTTGCTTCGAACAAAGCGCATGCATGGTTACATGAAGAACCTTCGTATTCTTTTCTTAAATCGGCATGAGCATCAATTTGTAAAACCGTTAAGTTTTTAAATACTTCGTTATGAGCTCTTATTGCTCCAATAGAAATTGAGTGCTCACCACCAAAAGTGGTTACAAATTTGTCTTTTAATATGTATTCTTTAGTTAAAGAATAAACAGCTTCTACCATTGCTTCAGGCGAAGAATTTTCGGTAACTGGAGCTGGCATAAAAATGCCGTTTCTATAAACTTCAGAATCAGTTTCTATGTCGTATAACTCCATGTTTTCTGAAGCGTGTAAAAATGCCTCAGGACCTTGATCTGCACCTTTTTGCCAAGTGCTCGTCCCATCATAAGGAACGGTTGAAAGCACAATATTAGCTCTCTCTATTTTTGCGAATTCCTCAGGAATTCCTGCATATGTATTTTTCATTGTTATTTGTTAATTGTACCCTAAAATTGATAAAAACTTTTCTTGTGTTTGTTGTTCATTAAAGACCTTAGTTTCCAATTCACCCTTGTCATTTCTATTTAAAATAATATGCTTGGGTTGTGGAATTAAACAATGTTGTAAACCTCCGTAGCCACCTACTGACTCTTGGTAAGCACCAGTATTGAAGAAGCCAATATAAAGCGGTTTTTCTTTATGAAACTTAGGAAGGTAAATGGCATTAATGTGTTGCTCCGAGTTGTAATAATCATCACTATCACAAGTTAATCCTCCAAGTAACACTCTTTCGTATTCGTCATTCCATCTATTAATTGGCAGCATTAAAAAACGCTTATTTATTGACCAAGAGTCTGGTAAAGTTGTCATAAACGAAGAGTTAATCAAGTTCCATTTCTCACGGTCATTTTGTTGTTTCTGGTATAAAATTTCGTAGAAAACTCCTGCGCTTTCTCCTACTGTGTAAGAACCAAATTCAGTGAAAATAGTTGGTACCTCCACTTCCGCTTCGTCACAAGTTTCCTTGATAATCCTAACAATTTCATTTATCATATACCCATAATCAAACTCAAACCCAAGAGAGTTTTTTATTGGAAATCCTCCTCCAATATTAAGCGAATCCAGTGAAGGACAGATTTTTTTGAGGTTTACGTATACTTTCAAACATTTAGTTAACTCATTCCAGTAATAAGCATTATCTCTTATTCCTGTATTGATAAAAAAGTGCAACATTTTTAAACTTACCTTTTCGTTATCTTGAATTTCACTTTTGTAATACTTCAATATGTTTTTGTATCCAATACCAAGTCTAGAAGTGTAAAACTCGAATTTTGGTTCTTCCTCAGAAGCAATTCTGATCCCTACATTCATTTTCCCATTTACCCCATCCGAAAGTAATTTCAACTCCTCGTAATTATCAATAATTGGGATGCAATTTTTGAATCCATTATTAATAATTCGTGTTATATTTTCTACGTACTGAGCTCTTTTGAACCCATTACAAATAATATAATTGTCTTTGGTCAATTTTCCTTTAGCCTCCAAAGACTCAACAATATTAATGTCAAATGCCGAAGAGGTTTCCATGTGAGTATCGTTCTTTAATACTTCCTCAAGCACATGAGCAAAGTGCGAGCTTTTGGTGCAATAGCAATAGTTATATTTCCCTGAGTAATTATGTTCTTCAAAAGCATCTTTAAACCATTTTTTAGCGTTTATGATGTTTTCAGATATCTTAGGTAAATAACTAAATTTCAATGGTGTTCCGTGTTCTTTAATTAGTTCTGCTAAGTTTATTCCATGAAAAGATAAGTGGCCTTTTTCTATAGAAAATTCTTCTTGTGGAAAATCAAAAGTTTGGTCTATTAAGTCTGAATATTTTGTGTTCATTGGGTAAGTCGTTTTGTAATTAATTTAAAAAATTGGACATAGGAATTCTAGTCCTTTTCAATTGAAAAATTGGAATTGAGCTAAAGTTTTATTCAATTCGGCCTATACACGGATTACTGCACTCACAGAATTGTGAATGAAGAGAGACAACCAAGAAGAGATTACCACTGCGGCAATCGAAGAAATGTCCTTTATTCTTTTGTCGGATTTCCAAAATCCATTTTCTATTTTATTTCTTCTTTCAAATAGAAAATCAAAAGTCTTTAATAAGTTCAACTTTTATTAAAATTTTGTCAAAAGTATATAAAAAATTGATTCGTAGTACTTTTTTTTAAAAAAAGTGAAATTTTATTTTAAACAAGTGATTAATATACTCTAAACTAATTAAATACACTCAGGAATCCTTTTTCGAAACTCTCGATTCCAGCATTATTTCTATGCTGAATAATCCAGAAATAAGTTCCTTCACTAACCATTTCTCCATTTTGAGTTCTACCATCCCACTCTATTTTATTAGTGGAATTGTAAATTAATTGGCCCCATCTATTATAAATTTTAAATTCTAATAATGAAAAGCACTCGTAGGTAATAGGTTTAAAAAGATCATTTATTCCATCATTATTTGGAGTAAATACATTTGGGATAATAAACCTCTCAAAGCAAGAATCAACTAATGGTGGTGAAATAGTATCAATTACAGAATCACAATTAACGTATAAAATAGAAATTGTATCTGAGGTAAAACAAAAATCCCTAAAAGCACTACCAATATAGGTTCCAGAATTTACTATTGGTTTAATATTATTGGTTGTACCATCACTCCATAAATAACCTGAATAAAGTAAAGGGATTGTGAGTGAAAATGAAACGGAATCACAAAGAATTGTGTCATTCCCAAAAGAAAAGGGATTAGGATAATCAATAGAATTGACTCTTGTACTTACTAAACCCCTGATGTTAGTTCCATTGTTTGTTGCTCCTGTTGACAAAGCTGAATTATTAATTGTAAAGCCAGAGATTGATTCAAAATTATGATATAATTGTAAGTTTGGCTCATTTCCAATTAGTTGGGAGGTATATCTTGAAGAAATTTGTGATGATGTTAAGGCGGTATTCCATAATCTAATTTCATCCATCCTTCCATTAAAAAAAAATCCATATGACCCTCCTAATGATCTATAAGTTCCCACTCTTAATGGCTGGTTTGAATTGGCTAATAATCCAGTATAAATACCTGATACTAATGAACCGGCAATTTGGATTCCATTATGATATAAAGTAACAGAAGTTGGTGTATGTACTACAGCAACATGTTGCCAACTATTATTTTTAACAATTGGAGCATTACTTCTGTAGGAATTAGTTGCAGGTCCTCCACAGGATCCATTAGCATTATAAGCCCAAGTTAATTGACCGTTATTAAATGAAAAATAATAAGAAAACTGTCCACCATTACACCAAAGTTTAGTCAAAATCATTTTATGACCTATAGTGTCACAAGGATTTATCCATGCCTCAATTGTAAGGCTTCCATTTAAATCAATTGAAGAATTATCAGGAACAGTATAATAATCTGTACTCCCATCAAATTTCATCCCATTTCCAGGAGGTTGCTGAGCAAATACCAATATTGGGAATACTAATAAAATTATGATGTAAAATCTTTTTCTCATATTTTAGATTTAATTACAATTTAACAAATGTCGCTTAATAATTCTATTTATTAAATAGTTAATCCATAAAGTGTTACTCTGAGTCCATTAACGGTAATTATTTTTAATAAACTCTGTAGGATTCAAATATCCTTTATTATCAGAAGAGTAACCACCTCCAATTGGCATATCTAAACTATCTCTTAATTCAAAATGGAGATGAGCTAAGTATTTACCACCACAATCTCCTATTTTGCCAATGTAAAATCCTCTCTTAACCCAATCGCCTTTTTTTACTACCATTTGACTGCAATGAGCATATAAGGATTCGTAAAACTTACCCTTGTATTTGTGTTTGATTCGAATCACTTTTCCCCAGCCTCCTTCAATGTCTTTGGCAAAAGTTACTTGTCCGTTTGCTGTGCTATAAATTGAATCTCCGAAATCGGTATTTCCTCCACCTACCCCATTCCAGTCTTCACCTAGGTGATTGTTGTCCCCAAATTTTTGAGCATTGTAATAACCATTTCCGTTAGGTTTTCCAACAGGGAAATCAAAAGAATCTGCTTCGTACTCTTTTTTGAATTCTTCTTGATTTTGAGGGTTTTCAATTGATTTTTGAGCAAAAATCATGGTGAAACTAACCAAAACAGAACAAATTAAGATTAAGATAAAAAGGAAATTTTTAGACATAAAAAAGGCGTTTAATAAATTAAACGCCTTTTACTCTTAAAGTAACATTATAAATCTTGTAAAAAATGTTAAAGTCCTAATAACACCTCAACTGGGTCTTTAGCTCCAAACAACATTCTTTCAGGATTTTCTAGCATCTCCTTCACTTTCACCAAGAATCCTACAGATTCTTTACCATCAATAATTCTATGGTCGTAAGAAAGCGCTACGTACATTATTGGTCGTATAACAATTTCTCCATCCACTACCATTGCTCTTTCTACAATGTTGTGCATTCCTAAAATTGCAGATTGTGGTGGGTTAATAATTGGCGTAGAAAGCATAGATCCAAATACTCCACCATTGGTGATAGTAAATGTTCCTCCTTGCATTTCGTCAATGGATATTTTTCCGTCTCTTGCTTTTATTGCTAATCGCTTGATTTCAGCTTCAATCTCTGCTAAACTCATAGTTTCTGCATTTCTAACTACAGGTACCATCAATCCTTTTGGAGACGATACGGCAATTCCAATATCTGCATAATTATGTAAGACCATTTCTTTTCCATCAATCATTCCGTTTACTGCCGGGAAATGGTTTAAAGCTTCGGTAACTGCTTTTGTAAAGAATGACATGAATCCTAAATTAACACCTAATGTTTCTTTGAATTTCATTTTGTATTTCGCTCTTATATCCATGATTGGTTTCATGTCTACTTCGTTAAACGTAGTTAACATTGCCGTTTCATTCTTTACAGCTACCAATCTTTCTGCTACTTTTCTTCGTAGCATACTCATTTTTACATTTTCTTTATCTCGAGTACCTCCCCATCCGCTTGCGTTATCTGTAGCAAATCCTGCAGACATTGCCGCAATTACGTCTTGCTTAAGTACTCTTCCATCAGGTCCGGTTCCAGTAACTTTAGAAATCCCATTTTCATCCATCATTTTCTTTGCAGAAACTGAAGGAACGTCTTTGGCATACGTTTCTTTTTTAGCAGGTTCAGCTGCTTTTACTGGATTAGGATTTGGTGCTGGTGCTTCTTCCTTTTTCTCTTCTACTTTTGCTTCAGCTTTAGGCTTTTCAGCTCCTGCTGGTCTCTTTGCATCTGTATCTATCAAACATACAACTGCTCCTACTGCTACAGCATCTCCTTCTTCCGCTTTTAGCGTAATAATTCCAGATTCTTCTGCTGGTAATTCTAGAGTTGCTTTATCTGAGTCTACCTCAGCAATTGCTTGATCCTTTTCAACCCAATCGCCAGTTTCTACTAGCCATTCCGCAATTTCTACTTCTGATATCGATTCGCCTGGTGAAGGCACTTTCATTTCTAACATAATGGTTTACTTTATCTCGTTAGGATTATTTTGTTTCAAATAGTCGAGTAATCAATGCTTGGTGTCTCAATTTAGAGGCGATTGGCGAACCACTTGCTGGCGAACCTGACTCTGGTCTTGATACTACATCAAATCTTACTTCGTAATTTCTTGTCTTCTTCATGATAAATGTCCAAGCTCCCATGTTTTCTGGTTCTTCTTGTAACCAAACATATTTCTTGTCCTTACCATATTTCTTTATAATTGCCTCAATCTGCTTCTCTGGGAAAGGATAAATTTGCTCTAATCTTACTAGTGCAACATGATTTCCTTTTCCTTGTTCTTCCTTCTGCTCCAATACGTCATAATAGATTTTCCCTGAACAAAGCGCTACAGTTTTTACTTTTTTAGCATCCACAGTTGGATCATCCATCACTTCTTGGAAACTTCCTTTTGCTAATTCATCAATAGTAGAAATAGCTTTAGGATACCTCAGTAA
>CALLII010000152.1 GCA_938009745.1 uncultured Flavobacteriales bacterium | reverse complement strand
ATTTCTGAAATTCAGGAGTTAAAATATATCAAAATGAATTGCGACATTCAAAAACCGTTTAAAGCAACTCCGACATTTGAGTATTCTTTTATAAATTCTGGAAATGGAATAAAAGTCACTCAAGATTTCAATTTAGACTCTGGAATTGTAGATTGTTTCTTTATGTGGCTTTTTGGAGCTAAAAAAGGAATGGGAAAAATGAATGAAAGAGGAATGGAATTACTAAAACAATCCTTGGAAAAATAAAAATATTCTTACAAACTAAAACGGCTTGATAATTATCAAGTCGTTTTTTAATTTAAATTCTACAAAGAAACAACCAGCTTAATATCAAAACTCTCCGATTTTCTATCAACAGATAATTTAGCATTTATTAATTCGGCTCTACTTTTCATACTTTTAAGTCCAAGTCCAGCAACATTACAACTATCAGTTTCTGTTCCATTGTCAGTTATTTCTAGCTCAAGGTTTTCTTTTACTTCTTTTAAAGAAATTGATACTAAATCACCATTACTATGCTTTACAACATTAGTTACGGCTTCTTTAAAAATTAAATAAATATTTTGTCTTTTAACAGGAGTTAATATTGTGGAAATTTCCTCTGAGGTAAAATCAAAAACATACCTTATACTCTCATTATCCTCAAACATTTGAGCTAAAAAATCCTTCATCTTATCTACTAAATTCTCTACTTTATCTTTAGTAGAATCAATAGCCCAAACAGTGTCTCTCATGCTCTCCATTGCCTCTCTACTCAGTTTACTAATCTTATCAAGCTTGGGTTTAGTTTCTGAAGATGATTTTTCTCCCAATATTTCGGATTGCATAGCTACTGCAGTTAGTATAGATCCTACATCATCATGAAGGTCTGTGGCTACTTTGTTTCTGAATTTCTCTAATTTAAGCTTCTCTTTTAATCTTGATTGTTTTAATCTAAGTAATCCCAAAATTCCTATTAAAAGCGCTAACAAGAGAGAACCAAATATGATTAACCTTTGTCTGTTAGATTTTTTTTCTTTAAGCTCAGACTCTTTACTCAATAAAGTAATTTGTAAGTCTTTTTTCTCTAAATCCAATTCAATTTTAGAATTTCTTAAGGCAACTTCTTTTCCCTGCCTGTGTGCACTATCCGTATGTTCTAACAACAACTCGGAGTATTTAAAAGCCTCTTTTTCATCATCTCTATTTTTAGCCAACTCAACTAATCTTTTAAAAAATTCACCTTGAACATCAAATCTCCCTTGTTGTTGAGCTATTTCTAATCCTTTTTTATAATACTTTTCTGCAGTGTTTCCATCCTGTTTCCCATAATTATAATAATCCCCATTTAGCCTTTGAATGATAGGAAAGTGTTTTTTATACCCTTTGGCGTTACTGACTTGATTAGCAATATCTAAATGAATTTTCATATTAGGATAATCTTCTAAATGAAGATAAGCATTAGCCAATCCTACAGATAAATCTGCATAATAGTTTGGTCTTGCATTGGTATCTAATAAAATAAGTGCCTGCTTTTTTGCCCACAAAGCCGAATCATATTGAAGGTTAGAATTAAATGTTGTACCAAGATTAGAGTAAACTAAATATCTGGTTATTTGGTCTCCATGTCTTGAAGATATATTTAAAGCTTTATAATAGTATTTTTTGGACATTTCGTTATCATCCAACTTACTATAAATACCTGCTAATGAAGAGTATGAACGTATAATTCCCACACTGTCATTCAACTTTTCTGCTATATCTAAAGATTTCAGTCCTATTTTTAAAGAAGATTCAAAAATTCCTACCTGGCCGTACATTTGACCTAAAATACTTAGACTTCTGGACACTAAGGCATATTCTTTAGTAGCTTCCCAAAATTGAGCCGCAGAATCCATCATACTAATCGAATTCACTTTATCTCCCAGATTACTATAATTAGCCGATAATTGAGTATAGATATAACCTAACTGAGAAGTATCCTTGAGCTTTTCAAATATTTTTTTTGATTTGTATAAATAAAACAAAGAGCTATCTCCCTTGGCCTGATACCTCATTAAATAACCGTAATTATAATAAGCTTTTGCTTTGTGATTTAAACTATCCGTTTTTACAGATAATTTAATTGCTTTACCTGCTAATTCAACTGCTAAACCCCTATCTTTCATCATCATATGAATCGAAATCTTGTTCAATAACTTTAGTTGAACAAACTCGTCTTCTTCTGATAAATATACTTGGTATAAACTATCTAAGTCAGAATTTTTCCCTTGAGAAAAAGCTAAACTACAAAACAAAATAGCTGCTAAACAAATCACTAATTTTATTTGAATCGACTTTATCATAGGACAATACTATCTTAATTGTAAATAAATTTATTGATTCGAAGTTAATCAATAAACGCAATAATATTATATCGATTTTGCATAATAAATGCTAAATCTAAAATCAACCACATGAAAATGTGGTTATGAAGTGTAAAAAGAAATAATACTTTTGATTTATAAGTTAATGCTTTTGCATACTTAATTATTAAATTAGTCCTTATGAAATCTATTCGTTTAGCAATTGTTGAAGATGATGTAAATATTAGGGAGAGTCTTGTTACTTATATGGGTGACTCTTTTGAAATAGATATTGCTTTTGCAGTAGATAGTGTAGAAGCTTTTTTGGCAAAATTTGAGGTGTCACAACCTCCTGAAATTGATGTTTTGGTACTTGATATTGGATTACCAGGAATGACCGGACTAGAAGGAATTAGCCATATAAAAAGTAAAATTCCAAGTCTCGATATTATTATGCTCACCACTTTTGAAGAGGAAGAAAAAATATTTAAAGCATTATGCGCAGGAGCTGTATCTTACATTTCTAAAAGGACTGCTCTAAGTAAAATAAAAGAGGCGATTATCACTATTTCTAGAGGAGGAGCATATATGTCACCAAGCATTGCAAAAAAAGTAATTAACTACTTTAATCCTAAGAAAAAAACCGAATCAGTAACACTTACTCCTCGTCAGCAACAAATTGCACAAGGAATAATTGATGGATTAAGTTATAAGATGATTGCAGATAAGTATATGATTACTCAAAACACTGTTCGTGATCACATAAAAAAAATTTATAAACTACTTGAAATCAATAGTAGTAATGAGTTAATAAAGAGAAATAATGAAACTAATCTTCTGGGTTAATTTCATGTATTTTTAATTGTACCACATCAATATGTGGTTTTCAACCCCAGCATGTATGTCTACTTTTGTTTATCAATAATTCAAATTAATAAACAATGAAAACAATAACTAAAAGTTTAATTAAAATAGCTCTGTGTTTTACTCTAACACTAGGCTTTAGCTTTTCAAAAGCACAAGTATCGGAGGGTAAGCTTTATAAAATTTCTATCAAATCTGCGCCTAATACAGTTTTAGATGTGAAAGCTGCTAGCACAAATAATGGAGCTGGAATTATAAAATGGAAATTTAAAGATGCTCCGCAACAAAAATTTTATGTGAAAAATGCAGGTGAAGGATATTTCTTTATTTTAGCGCAACACAGCAACAAGGCTTTAGATGCTTCTTTGATTGACACAAAAAAAGTGCATCAATATGAATTTCATGGAAAGGACAACCAAAAATGGAAGTTCGTTTCTAAAGGAGGAGGTTACTATATAATCAAAAATAAAAAAACGGGAAAAGTATTCGATATGACTAGCACTGGAGTTTTAGTTCAGTGGAGTGAACATGGCGGAAACAACCAATTATTTAAATTTACTCAAGTAACTGGTACGCCAAAAAGTTCTAGTTCACCTCAAAATTCAGGTTCAACTGTTTCTTTGAATCCAAACAAACTTTATAAAATTTCTATAAAATCTGAGCCTAATGCAGCTTTGGATATAAAAGGAGCTAGTACAAATGATGGTGGAGTAATTCAAAAGTGGAAATTTAAAAATGCTCCGCAACAGAAATTCTATTTTAATCCAGCAGGAAATGGTTATTACTTTATTTACACATCACATTGTAACAAAGTATTAGATGCGAACAAAAAAACTAGTGGAATATCACAATGGGAATATCATGGAGGCGATAATCAAAAATGGAAAATTATTCCTAAAGCTAACGGTTACTATTTAATTAAAAATAAACTTACAGGAAAAGTACTTGATTTATCCAGTAGTGGAGTATTAGTTCAATGGGGTGAACATGGAAAAGACAATCAATTATTTAAATTTACTGAAGTATCTGGTACTCCTCAAAAAACTATTAGTGAAACAGGATTTAGAGTTAAAATTAATGGATTAAATTGTTTACAATCTAATGATGATGGTAATGGGACAGACGAACCTTATTTTGAATTATGGGCTGATGGTAAAAAAGTAATTACCACTAAGCCAAGACCTATGAATGAAGCTGACAGAAGTTGGTGGGAGAGCTTTACTGATGAATTAGAATCTTGGACAAGAATTGCACAGCAAGAGTTTTGGCTAATGCCAGGTAGTATTTATGCTGAAAACGAAGTAATAATAAAATTGTGGGAAGAAGATGACGGAAGGGGTAATAGTGTATTTATAAATAATGACGATTACATTGGCCAAGTAAAAATCACAAAAAAAACTGCTAATAGTAATTATATCAGAAAAGAGTTTCGTTCGTCAGAAGAAGGAAATTGGGATTTAGTTTATTCTAAAACTACCCGAACAAATATTGATTTTTCGGTAGAGGGAATTTCTAAAAATATAAAAGTTCGAGTTCCCATTTTAGATCAAGGAAAAGAAGGTGCCTGTGTTGCATTTGCTACTGTTGGTGCTTTAACTACATCTTATTTAAACAGAACAAATCCAGGAAACTCAAAAGAACAATTATTTGATGCCGTAGCTCTTTATAACGAAAGAGCTGAAAGCTTTAAAACAGTATCAGATAACTGTAAAGATGGAGATTGTGGATGGAGAGTTGAACCTTGTTTAAAGGAAATCATGAGTAATGGTATAAAATTTAAAAGCAATTCAAAAAAGCTTTACTTAACATCTTTCTATGAGTACCATAGTGACGGAAGAGTAATTAAGCATTACAAACAAGGGAACGATATAAAAGAACAAACTATATCTACAGCCGACCAAAATGGATACAACAAAATGCGAAAAGTAATAAAAGCAGGAGAACCATTAATCGCCACTTACAGTGTGTATCCTGATTTTACAGCTTATGCAGGTATACAAGGAATTTATGGAGGGCAAATTGCTAATATCAATAACCCTACTGGCCATGCAATATTTGTTGTTGGTTACAACAGTCCATCATTAAAATCTAATAGTTTTCCTACTTGGACCTTACAGAATAGCTGGGCACCAAGATGGGGTAAAAATGGATTGTGCCAATTTGCCGAAGGAGCTTGTGATTTTGATGAAGTAATGTATAAAATTGGTGACTTTGAAGTGAGGTAATACTTTAAATATTGATGATACAAAAGTAGTTTTTGAGTTCAGTTAATAGGTACAAATCTCAAAAGTAAATTCATCTTAAACTACTTTTAAATAAAAAGAGACTGTGAAATTCACAGTCTCTTTTTTATTGGGGAAAATATCGTTATTTAAAACACCTTCAACTCTTCATTCAATCTATTAAGCGGTAATCCTACTACATTAAAGTAATCTCCTTCTATTTTTGGGATTCCTACAAACCCAATCCATTCCTGGATTCCGTAGGACCCAGCTTTATCAAATGGTTGGTAATTATCAATGTAATAGTCTATTTCTTCTTTAGTTAATTCTTTAAAAAACACTTTGGTAATCTCATAAAAACTATGCGTTTTTTCAGTTGTCATTAAAGTAACTGCGGTAATAACTTCGTGTTGCTTACCCGATAAACTCTGGAGCATTTCAATAGCTTCTGCCCTACTCTTTGGCTTACCCAATTGTTTGTTTTCGTTCCAAACAATCGTGTCAGATGTAATTACTAATTCGTTCTCTTTTAACTCTTCTTTAAAAGCATTTGCTTTAAGATTAGATAAATAAACGGGAATTTCTTCTTTAAAAAGAACTGGCGGAAATAGTTCTTCAATTTCTTTAGTTTTGATTTCAAACTCAAATCCTAAACCTTTAAGTAGCTCCTGCCTTCTGGGCGATTTAGAAGCTAAAATTAATTGATATTTCATTCTTCTTCTACTTTTACTGGTCTTCCTACAGCAACCATTTTTGGTTTCCAATAGCTATTTGTAGTTACATTTGTTATCATAATTCCTTGGCTACTCGAAGCATGAATCATAATTAAATCTTCTCCTTCTTCTGATATTACAATACCTACGTGGGTAATATTACTTTCTTTTCTATTGCTCGAGAAAAAGACTAAATCTCCTTTTTTTGCCTCAGAAATATTAACTGACTCAATAGCTGTTTTTTGATACCTAGCACTCCTTGGCAACTCATATCCATATCGACTGTATATATATTGTGTATAACCCGAACAATCAAATCCACCATCTCCTGTTGCTCCATAGATATAAGGAACTCCAATGAATTTTTTGGCATAATTTATCATTTTGTCTTTTTCAGATAAATAGTTAACGCTACAAACTGTATCAACTGATTCAGCTTTAAAATCCGCTCCATACTTTACAGGTTTACCTGTCTCATTTTTAACAATTACAACCCTTTCCTTAATGACTACAGGTGGTTTAGAGGGTGTTCCCATTAAATACTCATAAGCGTCTGTTTGCATTTTAAGTGGAACAACATCTTTATAAATAGCCCTTAAATCATCCAATAAAACAGATTCTTCTTGCACAAAACCTAAAGCTTTATCCAATTCATAATAGTTTACAAAAGCCTCAGTAGAATTAGTAATCGCATCAGGATTGGCTCTCAGGTATTTTTTATCTTTAGATAATTGCCCATAAGCCACAGCTTTAAACAAATGAACTAACTCATTATCAGCATAGCCATTTTTATTAATCAGCTTATCCGTTTTTCGTACGATAGATCGATAATTATGCTGATTATAAAGCACCTCAAGCACTTCTACTTTTCTGTCTCCAGAGAAAGACTGAAGAACGAAAGTCATCATCAACATCAAAAATAAGCCTGCTTTTTTCATGGGTAATTTTTTAATACTTAAAAGTAGTTCACTTTTAGTAATCAAAAGTCAAACCAAATGTAGAGTAATCAATAGGTTAGTATTGAAAACTTAACTAAAACTTAAAATTTAGGCCTTAATTTTACTGATTAACAAATTGATAACCATTATTTAGTGAGAATAAGAATGAGAATATCGCTTTTTGAAAAAAGAATTCTTAATTTTGCCCAAAATTTAATAGAAAAATGGCAAATAACATCACATTTACAATGATTAAGCCAGAGGCTGTAGCAAACGGTACTACTGGAAAAATTATCGATATGATTATCGAAAACGGATTTACAATTAAAGCAATGAAATTGAAGCAACTTTCGAAAGAAGAAGCTGGAGAATTTTATGCAGTGCACTCAGAAAGACCTTTCTACGGAGAATTGGTTGATTACATGAGCGAAGGACCAATAGTTGCAGCTATCTTGGAGAAAGATAACGCAGTAGAAGATTTTAGAGCATTAATAGGTTCTACTGATCCTGCTGAAGCAGCTGAAGGAACTATAAGAAAAGCATACGCAGAATCTAAAGCTAAAAACGCATGTCACGGAAGTGACAGTGATGAAAATGCTCTAATCGAAGCAAACTTTCATTTCTCTGCTAGCGAAATGTTCTAAGTAATACCTTTACTTTTTATTAAAAAAGCCTTTTCATGAATATGAGGAGGCTTTTTTTTTGTTCTGACTTTTACAAAATGTAAGTTATAACGGACAAAAAAAACTAAACCTCTCTTTTATATTCAACTTTAGCCGATTCTGTCAGGTAAGGATATAACATAGACAATAAATTAGTAGACTGAAGTTCTATATAATTTTGATTGATATCTTCATCATACAAACAAGAATTGTATATCCAAGTATTACTGAAACCTATCATTCGTTCAATCAAAAACTGGCTCTCTTTTTCAAACTCAAAGCTTTGTAAATATCCTTTTTCAAGTAAAATTTCGAATAGAAATTCATAGCCATTAAATCTGCTTTGATAAACCTCCTCGAAATGAAGCTTTATCTTCTCATTTAATTGGAGTAAATTATATAAGTCTGTCCAAAAAAAACGATACTCAACCATTCTTTGCATGCTAGACAGAACCTCTTCTTTTATCGATTTAAAACTAGTTTCGGTTTCCCCTAATTGATTTACTCTAGAATCAAATTCAGAAACCATTTCAAAATACAAAGCTTCTAAAATATCTTCTCTCTTTTTAAAATGATAATTCAAATTTCCTGAGCTTATTTTCAACTCAACAGCTATCATTCTAATTGTTACATTACTGTATCCTTTCTTATTAAAAAGGATTTTGGAAACTGATAAGATATTTTCTTTTCTATTTTTCATTGGTAAACTTGTCCTAATCTTGATTTATTAGTAAATTTGTCCTAAAAGTAACTAAAAATGGAATCATTGTATAAATCTGAGAAAGGAAAAAGGGAAATTTTAAATCTATATGATGAAAAATTAAAAGAACTAAATATCGAATATCAATACGAAACTGTTGATACAAGCTATGGCAAAACAAACATCATTATTACTGGAGAAACTGATAATCCTCCAATAATAATAATTCATGGATCTAATGGTTGTGCTCCTATAGCACTTGAAACATACCCTAATTTAAGCAAAAGCTTTAGAGTGTATGCAGTTGATGTATTAGCCCAACCCAATAAGAGTTCAGAAACAAGATTGAGCATGAAAAATGACTCTTACGGACAATGGATGAATGAAATAATTAACTCCCTCGGAATTGAAGACGTTACTTTGGCAGGATTTTCCTTTGGTGGATTAGTGATATTAAAAACCCTTGAATTTGACGAAAGCAAAATCAAAGAAGTCTATTTATCTGCACCTGCTTATATTGTTAATGGGAATCCTATTAAAGCATTGTTCAAAATCTTTATTCCTATGAAGAGATTTATGAAAACAAATAAAATAAAATTCGTAGAGAAATTCTTAACAGAAGTATTTACCAACCGAGATGAATTTGCTATCAAATATTTATCCAAAGTGTTTTTAAACTTCAATATGGACTTTACGCCTGTCCCAACAATATCAGGATTAAAAGCAAAAAAAATAAAAACTCCAATCACTTTAATTGGAGCAAAAAATGATATCTTGTTTCCAGGAACGAAAATGATTAAAAGAGCTTGTAACATATTTCCTTCTTTAAAAAATCATTTACTTCTTGAGGATTCAAAACACGTTCAGTCTGAGAAAGACAACCTAGTTATTGAAAATTTAATACTTAATAAGTAAATATGAGATTATAGAATAAGTGACAGTGATGAAAATGCTCAAATCGAAGCAAACTTTCATTTCTCTGCTAGCGAAATGTTCTAAGTAATACCTTTACTTTTTATTAAAAAAGCCTTCTCATGTAAATGAGGAGGCTTTTTTTGTGATTTTTTTTTTGACTTGCGATTTACATCCAATTAGGTACCCTAATTAGCAATAGGTTAATTTACAAAAAATTAAAACTTAAATGAATTTCAAGTATGACTATTAACGAGTTACATAAATTATTTAGTAACTTGTGTATATAAACAAGTTAGCGGTCATTTAAAATTAGACTTCAATTGAAAACCAATAAACTTAAAAAAGAATTGCCAAAAGATTTACAATTAAAAGCGAGTGAAATTTTATTAGAAAAAATAAACGCAATTCAAACGAATTCGGATCATTCCGATACTCTTAATTTTCGTAATCTAGAATTGGACTCATCGGAAATGGCTTCAATTATGGAAATAGTGACAGAATCAAATGCAAATAGGTCTATAAAATCGATTAGTTTTAGCTATAATCAATTATTAGGAGATGATGGAGCAATTACAATCATTAATAATTTGCCCAACACAGTTAATGAAATTGGACTAGTAGATTGTGGGATTTGTGATTGTGGCGGTAAAATTATTTTAAAAAAAATTAAAAATCTTACTAATCTAAAAATGCTTTGTATTGAACAAAATAATTTTTCAGACCTAATAAAACAAGAATTTAAAACATTTAGCAGTAAGAATCCACAAATTTTAATTGTGGTATAAAAACATTGATATGATAAAAGAATTTAAAAATTGGATTTCAACCAACTTAGAAAGTCAAAAAGGCAAAACGGTAATCATAACTGGTGCTAATTCTGGCATTGGATTTTATACTGCTCTTGGATTAGCAAAACTTGGAGCGAATGTTATAGTTGCAGGCAGAAATAAAGAGAGAATAGATGAGGCCCTAAAAGCAATAGAAAAAGAAAATATAACAGGCAGTGTATCAGCTGGAATTATCGATTTAGCAAGTCTGAACTCAGTGAGAGAATTTGCAAATGAATTTAATAATACCCATACAAAACTTGACATATTGATTAATAATGCAGGTGTAATGATGCCACCTGAGTCAAAGACAGCTGAAGGTTTTGAATTACAGTTTGGAATTAATTTTCTTGGGCATTTTTTACTAACTAATTTACTTTACAACAAACTTAAATCGACCCAGAATTCAAGAGTAGTAACGCTAAGCAGTATTGCACACAGAGGAGCTTCTATCGATTTTGAAAATCTTAGAGTGGAAAAACCTTATGACACGAAAAGGGAGTATTATCAAAGTAAATTAGCAGACTTGGTATTTGCTTTGGAGTTAGGCAGAAGATGTGAATCGAATGATGATGATATTTTATCAGTTGCGTGCCACCCTGGATTTACAAAAACTGAATTACAAAGACACATAAATCCTGAAATTTTAAAAAAAATGACTTTTATGGATACTTGGCAAGGGAGTTTGCCAACACTTCTAGCTGCAACAAATAAAGATGCTAAATCAGGAGATTATTATGGACCTGACGGAGAAGGCGAATATGATGGTTTTCCCGCTTTAGGTGTGATAGATAAATCAGCATTAGACCAAGAGGTTGCAAAGAAATTGTGGGAAGTTGGAATAAAGAATACCAAATTGAATTGAATAGAAAACGAACCGCTAACAATGTATATAAAAAACAGTCGAAATAGCACTAAAAACAAGGCTTTTGATTCATATCAAAGTTTGTGCTTATCTTAAAATTTTGTGCTTCGAAATCGCCTACTTTTCATATACTAACCGTTA
>CALLII010000151.1 GCA_938009745.1 uncultured Flavobacteriales bacterium | reverse complement strand
GCATTTTCACCAACTTTAATAGAAGAGGCATTGCCAAATCCTAAGAGAGTAATTGATGCAGTGAAAGCTGTTCTTTACATTAACTAAGAATTAGACAAACAATTTTACAAAAGCCATTTACGAAAGTAAATGGCTTTTTTTTGTTGCTTACCTTTCAAACCTCTCCTTAGTTTCGTATTTTTACTCCTATAAAATTGAACAAAACAACTATGGCAATAAAAGCAAATAATCCAGCATTGAAATCGTGGGTAGAAGTCCCAGCTGATTCTGATTTTCCTATTCAAAACTTACCTTTTGGTATTTTTAAGAAAGAAGGTGGAACTCCAAGAGTAGGAGTAGCCATAGGAAACCAAGTTTTGGATTTAAAAGCGCTACACTCTCTGGGTTATTTAACTCGTTTGCAGTTTACTATCGAGGATTTTGCTACTGATGTATTGAACACAATGATGCGTCATGGTAAGAATGGAACCAGAGAATTAAGAGATAGATTGTCAGATTTATTGAATGCTGAGAATGACGAATTACAAAAAAGTGAACATCACACTGAGCAAGTTTTACATGCGCAAAGTGATGTAGAAATGTTGTTACCAATGCACATTGGCGATTACACAGATTTTTACTCAAGTGAGCAACATGCTTATAATGTGGGATGTTTATTCCGTGATCCTAATAATGCGTTATTACCGAACTGGAAACACATTCCGGTAGGTTATCACGGGAGATCGAGTTCAATAATTCCTTCAGGACTAGATTTTGTTAGACCAAAAGGACAAAAGAAACCGCCTACTGCTGAGGTGCCAGTTTTTGGACAAAGTAATTTATTAGACTTTGAATTGGAAACAGCTTTCTTTACTTACGAAGGAAAACCTTTGGGAGGAAGTATTTCTACTAAAGAGGCAGACGACTATATTTTTGGAATGACTTTGTTAAACGATTGGAGTGCAAGAGATATTCAGGGTTGGGAATATGTGCCACTTGGCCCTTTCTTAGGAAAAAACTTTGCTTCTCACATTTCTAGTTGGGTAGTAACTTTAGATGCTTTGGAGCCATTTAGAACTGCCGGTCCTGTGCAAAATCCTAAAGTATTGCCATACCTAGAATATGCAGGAGACAAGCACGTAGATATTAATTTAGAAGTATTAATTCAACCAGAAGGAAGCACAGAGGTTTCTGTTTGTAAATCCAATTATAAATTTATGTATTGGAACATGAACCAGCAATTGGCACACCATTCTGTAAATGGATGTAACATAAGAACTGGAGATTGTATGGGCTCTGGAACTATTTCTGGACCAGAAGAAGGCCAGTTTGGTTCTATGTTAGAAATATCATGGAAAGGAACCAAAACAGTTCCAATGGCTGACGGAACAGAAAGAAAATTCATAAACGATAACGATACTGTTATCATGAGAGGATATTCTGAAAAGGATGGAGTTAGAATTGGATTTGGAGAAGTGAAGGCTAAAGTTCTTCCTGCTAATTAATATTTCTTAACATCTTGAATTTTAATCTATTCAGAATAATCACTATTTTGATAAATCATTAATATCTATATTCTTATGACAAATAAAAAAAGTTTACTTGTTGCTGCAGTGACGTTAATTTTTCTAGCCTCTTGCGGCTTGTTTGGGGTTCGAATAAATGTTCATAATCCTAGGAAGCCAGGCAAATATCCTAAGTTCGATAAGGAAACAATTCTCTTAGGAGAATTAACTCCAATAAGAGAGGCTTTTGATGTAGTGCATTACGACATTGATATTGCTTTTGATATTGAGAATAAATCGATAAATGGCTGGGTAGAAACAAAATCTGTTGCCGTAAACGAATTAGATTCTATTCAATTGGATTTAGATCAGCCAATGAATTTGGAAGAGGTAAGATTTGGTTCTCGTTCGGGTAAAGAACTGGGTTATGAAAGAGTAGAACGAGCTATTTTTATAAAAATGCCAAATACAATAGCCAAAGGAGATACGTTTTCGGTATTTGTAAAATATTCGGGTAAACCAATTAAAGCAAAAAAAGCTCCTTGGGATGGAGGCTTTGTTTGGAGAGAAGACAAAGAAGATAATCCTTGGGTTGGTGTAGCCTGCGAAGTAGAAGGAGCTAGTATTTGGTTACCTACAAAAGACCATACTTCGGATGAGCCCAATTCGGTTGATTTGCGATTTACTATACCAAATGGAAATTTGGAAGTAATATCAAACGGACAATTTGTAGGGGAGGAAGTTAATGGAAATGATAAATCATTCATGTGGAAAGTAACCAAGCACATAAATTTATATAACATCACTTTTTACATTGGCGATTTTGCTAAAATTGAAGACGAATATATCGGGATCAATGGCAAAAAAATGGAAATGAACCATTACGTTCTTCATAAAAATAAGGAGAAAGCAACCAAACATTTTAAACAACTACAAAGACAAATTAAAGCTTACGAGGAGTTGTACGGAGAATATCCTTGGTACGAAGATGGATTTAAATTAGTGGAATCTCCATTTGCAGGTATGGAACATCAGTCGGCAATTGCTTATGGTAATTCCTATAAAAATGACATGAATGGTACGGATGATTACATTATTGTTCATGAAGCGGGACACGAATGGTTTGGTAATGCAGTAACTGCAGCTGATCTTGCTGATGTGTGGCTTCAAGAAGGATTTACTACTTATGGAGAGGCTTTGTACTTAGAAAAAATGTACGGATATCAAGCTTATAATAGTCACATTGGTTCGTACAGATTTTTTATTAAAAATAAATATCCAGTGGTTGGTCCAATGGGAAGAAGATATTTTGATTACAAAGATGGTGACGTTTATGTTAAAGGTGCTTGGATTCTTCATACGCTAAGAAATACGATTGATAATGACACGATATTTTTCGATATTATTAAGACTTTTTATCAAGAAAATAATGTTGGTGTAACCAATTCTCAGAAGTTTGTTGAGGTTGTAGAGAGATTAACTGGTGAAGATTACGATTGGTTTTTTAACGAGTATTTATATGTAAATACAGTACCAACCTTGGAGTATGAATTATCTAAAGATGGCTATTTTTATTACCAATGGACTGGGGTTAAGGATGATTTTAATAAAATGCCGGTTGAAATTTACCTCATTGGCAAAACGGGAAAAGAAGTTAAATTATATCCGAGTAATAAAATTCAAAGAAAAAAAATAGGTTCGGATATTGAAGTTAGTATTCCTAGGAGTAAAGTTCTTTTTGCCCAAGATGAAAATAAAAAATTAGACAAATTATATCAAAATCAATAAAACTATGTTTGGAGGAAACGGAATGATGAAGAAGTTGCAAGAAATGCAACAAAAAGTAGAGGAAACTAAAGCTAGACTTGATACAATCACTGTAGAAGGAAAAGCGAGTAATGGAAAGGTTTCTGTTATTATGACAGGGAATAGAAAAGTAAATTCTATTTCTATCAATGAAAAATTGGGAGGATTCGACAAAGAAGAATTGGAAGATTTATTGATAATTGCAACTAATGATGCTTTGGAAAAAGCAGAAAGCGTGAATGAATCGGAAATGAAAGCTGCTTCAGCTGGAATGCTTCCTGGGATGTAAGCTAGTGAATTAGTTGCTGGTTAATAATTTAGATTTAAGACAATCCGAACCCTGAGGGTTTTGAGCTAGCTCAAAATGTCTCGAAGGGCGATTTCTTAATAATGAACTTTAATAATAGTAAAGTGTACAGAAGTTAAAATAACTGCTGTATGAAAATAAAAATCAAAGAGCCTTGTGATGCCGATTGGAGTAAAATGAAAATCGGTATGAAATCGCGCCATTGTGAGTTGTGTGTTAAATCGGTTGTAGATTTTACTCAAATGACTCGCCAAGAAATCATTTTATATTTATTCAATAATCAAAGTCAATCCATTTGTGGTAGAATGCAAGGAGGACAAATAGATTTTAGAATTGCTGATTTTGAAGCTGTGATTGAGGGCAATAGAAGAAAAAAAGGGAATCATCCTTTTTTGGTTTTATCCTTTGCAGCTTTGGCAATGATGTCCTGTGGAGTTGGTGGTAACGGAGGTTATGATTCTACCATGGGTGAAATGGTGATTATACCTCAAGCTATAGATACTACATCTGCAATAAGTCAACCAAAGGATTCTGCTAAGTGTTCATCAACTTCTATTCCTACTGAAGGAAATATTGAGATTGAAAAAGGAAGAGTTGAGGCCTTTCCTGATGATATGATTGATGGAGAAATAGTAATTGTTCATCCAATAAATCCTGATTTTATGGGAGATGTCAAAGTAGTAGAAACCAAAACTGTAAGCTTTACTAAAACTGGAATGATTGCTGCTTCTCCAATCGAACTAATGGGGGACACGATAGTTAGTATAGATAATGCTGAGGTTTTTCTTGATGTTGCTGAAAAGATGCCAGAATTTGTAGGAGGAATGGAAAAGTTAATGAAATTTTTAGAATCAAAAATTAATTATCCGAAAAAGGCTATAGATGATGAAGTTCAAGGAAATGTATATGTGCAATTTATAGTGAATAAAGACGGCAGTATTTCTGATGCTAATGTGCTAAGAGGAATTGGAAACGGATGTGATAAAGAAGCTTTACGTGTAATAAACTCAATGCCTAATTGGATTCCTGGAGAGAATAATGAGCAAAAAGTAAGAGTTAAATATACTTTGCCAATAAAGTTTGTTTTAAACTAAATCACCACAACAAAACTAATAAATACAACCATATTTTAGTTTCTAGGAGTTACCTTAGTATATTATGAACTCTATTCCTGTCCATTCATCAAAGACTAATGAGAATTTTTTTGAGATTGTAAGACTCAAAGAAAGAAATTCTTATGATTCTACAAAAGCTCACAAGCATTCGTATTTTGAAATATTTTTGTTTCAAAAAGGAGGTGGAACACATGATATTGATTTTAATTCAAATCCTATACTGTCTCAATCCATACATTTTGTATTCCCTAATCAGGTTCATAAAGTAACGAGAGAACTAGATACTTATGGCTTTGTAATTTTGATTTCTAAAGAGTACATGGATAAGATCAATCATGAACTTTATACTGATTTATTCTCTGTGTATTATCTTAATCCAGTAGTACAATTAAATGCTAAAAAATTCGGTAAAAGTATTACTTTGTTAGATAACCTAACTGAAGAGTTTACTGGCGAAGATTATAACAGTGAGGTAGTAATAAGGAATTATATAAGTATTTTATTCAATTACTTTTTAAGAGAAAAAGGGGAAGAATCTAATTTAAGTAATCCTGAGTCTAAAAATTTCAGAGTGCTCATTGAGTTTTTAATTTTAGTTGAGAATCATTATAAAGAACACAACCCTGTTCATTTTTATAGCACCAAATTATCCGTATCAGAAAGAAGTTTGAATGAAATTTGCAGGAAATTCCGAAATAAAACCGCTTCTGTATTAATTAAGGAAAGAGTCGTCTTAGAAATAAAGAAGTTACTAGCCAATTCAAGTTCATCTATCAAAGAAATTGTTTATTCTCTTAATTTTAATGATCCCGCTAATTTCAATAAGTTTTTTAAGGGTTCAACTGGAGTATCTCCTACCCAATTTAGGGATGAACACTACAAATAACCAATAATTACAACAAAAAGGAGATTTTTTACCTTGATATGAAATCGTATTTACTGCAATTTTGTAACATAAATACTCACATTATGAAAAATACACTTTTAATACTCCTATCAGTTTGTCTAGGATTTACAGCAACTTCTCAAATTCCATCTTGGAAAAAAATAGAGTCAAATACTAATTTAAGATTAAACTCTATTTCATTTGGATCAGAGTCTATTGGTTATATAGGAGCAGATGGAGGAACATTATTTAAAACAACTGATGGAGGTAAAAACTGGAGTATTATTTTAATTGACAGCAGTATTGTAGGAATTCCTATGGATATTGTTGATGTGCAATTTCAATCTGCTACTCATGGTTATATAGTATATAATTACTCTCAAAATTCTATTTCATCTAATGGTAGAGTTTTTTTTACCAGAGATGGTGGGCTAAGTTGGAGTCCTGCTAATTTTGGGATGTGCGGACCAGTAGGTGTTCATATGACTGATACATCAAATGGTTATTTATTTGGTTCTTCATGTTTTGGTGGATATACGATAGATAAAATTTTAAGTAGAAACTATATTGGTTCCACATATAACACCTGGAGCAATCCGTTTCTTAGAGGAATGGATTTTTATAATTCCAGTTATGGAATTACTGCTGGAGACTTTGGCGTGGTGTTTCGAACTATTGATTCTGGGGCAAATTGGGACACCCTTTCTTCGGGCTTTCCTCAAACTTTTAATGAGATAAAATTTGTGAATGATTCGCTTATTTTTGCAGTAATAGATAGTATTAAATCAATTGTATATAGCGCAGATTCTGGAAATACATGGCAACCTCATGTAAATTCACTCACTTTTTTTCGCCCAGTAATGAAATCTTTAGTTGTTTCTTCGCTTGATACAGTTTATGCAGTTGGTAAAAGTTCAATTGGAAGTACGGCTATGATTTATTGGGGGCATCATTCTGATTGGAGTTGGAATATCTTTAACTCACTTCAGCTTAATCATTCATTTAATTCGGTAACAATGAGTAATTCTACAAGAGCTTTTGCAGTAGGAGATAGCGGTATTATTTATACCAATATGGATTTTTTAACTTCCATTGATGAAAATACTCCAGCTTTTAAGTTGGAAGTATATCCAAATCCTGCGAGTACATATATTACTATTAAATCAGAAAAAATTAGAGAAATTACTCTTTATTCAATGGATGGAAAAATTGTTCTAGAACAAGATTCTCAGTCATCAACTCAAACAAGAATTGACTTGCCTTATATGCCTTCGGGAATGTATTTGCTTAAAGTTACGCATAACAATAACTCAACTCAATTTAAAAAAATAGCCTTACATTTATAAAAACCACTGGTATCATGGACAGAAAAGAATTTATTATTAACGCTTCATTAGCTGCTTTTGCAGTATCTATATCAAGTTGCAAAAAGGATGAAGAAACAACTACCACTGCTGGTGGTGTAATTACACCTGTAGAAGCATGCGAAACAACTAGCGATATACTAGGTCCATTTTATAGAGCTGGAGCTCCTAGTAGATATGATTTAACATTTGCTGGTTTAACAGGTAATGTAATAGAACTAAAAGGTAAGGTGTATAAAGAAGATTGTTCTACCCTGTTAGAAAATGCATTAGTAGAGATATGGCATTGTGATACAGATGGAGATTATGATAATTCATCTTCTGATTTTAAGCATAGAGGAACTAGAAGTTCTGATGCTTCAGGTAATTATGCATTTAAAACTATATTACCTGGGAAATACAAAAATGGAACCTTGTATCGTCCTTCTCATATTCATTTTAAAATAACTCATCCCGATTCTGAAGAATTAGTGTCTCAAATTTATTTTAAAAATGATCCGCATATTGAAGACGATCCTTGGGCTGGAACTACAAATGCTGAAAGAAGAATTTTGCCAATTACACTTGAAGATGTAAATGGAAATCTAGCTATTGAATTTGATATTTCATTGAAGAACAAATAGTAAATTGGTTTATTGTAGAGATTTATACAACAATAAGTTACTTTTTTACCTTGATGCTCCAGTCTATAATGTGGAAATTTGATTTAAATAAAACCACTATATTATGAAAATTTTCTTCCAATTAATTGCTTTACTTTTTTTAACCAACTTCGCTAATTCTCAATGGGGAGTTTCTGGTTATTACGTGGGAGGCTCAATTGAACTGCTGGATTCTGATACGGCTATAGTTGCAGGTGCTGACGGAAAGATTATTAGAACAACAAATAGCGGAACACATTGGCAAGTATCTATTCCTTTTCCTTCACTTCGATATTCTTGGTTTTCGGACATTCATTTTCCAACAAAAGATGTAGGGTATATTTCAGGAGGTTCTTGGTTTGGACCAACCAATATTTTAATTAAAACAACAGATGGAGGTCAAACTTGGGATTCACTATCTTCTAATGGAATGGGTGGTGGGAATTTTTACAATGCTATTCATTTTATAAATAAAGATACTGGCTTTATCATAGGAGATAATTATAATATTTTAATAACAACCGATGGTGGTGTTACCTTAAATTACATAGTTACTGGAACTACTCCATTATTATATTTTAGTGATATTATTTTCACTAAAAATAATGTTGGTTTTGTTTCAGCTTCTGAATCTATAATTGGAACAAATAAAAAATCTTATTCGATATTGAAAACAACTGACCTTGGTCAAACATTTATTCCAGTTTATACCGATACCATGTCTGGAGTTTCTGGGTTTAATAACCGAGTGATTAACAAATTATTCTTTTTTGATAATCTGAATGGCTATGCAGTAGGAGGAAGTGGAACATTTTTAAAAACAACTGATGGAGGAAACACTTGGAGTAGTTCATCCATTGCGCCTTATAATCCTTTGTCAGAAGTATGTTTTACTAGTCCAACTAATGGTTACATTAATAATGCAGGAGGAATTTATCACACTACAGATGGAGGGATTAGTTGGAGTCCACAGCAAATTAATCCTGTGTCTACTATTTATAAAATAGCTTTTGCAAATGACTCATTAGGATTTGCTTTAAGTGATAATGCCATTTATCGCACTAGTAATGCTGGAGTTTTATTGGATTTAAAAGAAAATTCAATGTTAAATATTGAGATGTTCCCTAATCCTACAAGAGGAATATTTTATTTAAAAACCTATGAGAATAAAATTCTAGATGTTACACTACTAGATATGAGTGGAAAAGAGCTCATGAAATTAAAAGGGAATTATTCGCAAATTGACATTTCCAATTTTCCATCAGGAATTTATTTTTTAGCCATAACGACAGAAGAAGGTTTTGCTACAAAAAAAATAATTAAGAACTAAAAGCGTATTTTTGTGAGAATATGAGCGCAAAAAAAAAACTTCGTAAAGAATATTTATCCAAAAGGAAAGCATTAGAATCTCAATTTGTAAAAATAGAAAGTCTTAAGATTACTGATATTCTTACTCAAAACTTTGAGATAGAAGGGAAGACGGTTCATTGTTTTATTCCGATTGCCAAGAACAATGAAATTGATACTTGGTTATTGATTGACAGGATAATGAATACAGGGAAATTAGTCGTTCCTAAAGCAAATTTTGATGATCACTCAATGACTCATTTTTATTTTGAAAAAGATACTGAATTGGTACTAAATAAATACGATATTTTGGAGCCTAAAGGTGCTGAAGAATGTAAAGTTGAAGATATTGATATCGTTTTACTTCCAATGTTAGTTTTTGATAAAGATGGATATAGAGTAGGTTATGGAGGAGGTTTTTACGACCGATTTATAACTCAACTTCCAAAAAAGACTCAATTAATAGGACTTTCTCTTTTCGAGCCTATTGACAAAATAAAAGATTTAGATACCTTTGACAAGAAAATGCATCATTGCATTACTCCAACAGAAATATATAGCTTTGAATAATACCCATCCAGTTACCGAATTGCCAATCATGGAAACTTTCTATACCGTTCAGGGAGAAGGTTTTTATAGTGGTCGTGCTGCTTTTTTTATTCGTGTTGCAGGTTGTGATGTTGGTTGTGTTTGGTGTGATGTAAAAGACAGTTGGGATGCGAATGAACACGAAGTGTTACAGGTGTCTAATTTGGTAAACCAAGTTAAAGAATCGGGAACTAATTTTGTTGTGATTACTGGCGGAGAACCAGGGATGTATGATTTAAATTACCTGACTAACGAATTACATAAATTGGATGTAGAAATTGCAGTTGAAACTTCTGGGGCTTATGAATTAAAAGGCGAATACGATTGGATTTGTTTGTCGCCAAAGAAATTCAAAAAACCAGTTGATTCAGTGATTTCTAGAGCTCATGAATTAAAGATTGTAGTTTTTAACAAGAGCGATATTGACTGGGCAGAAACTCACGCTAAACAAGTTCCTTCTTCGTGTAAATTATATCTACAAGCAGAGTGGGAGAAGAAAGAAAAAATGTATGAATTAGTTCTTTCTTACATTACTGAAAATCCTCATTGGAGAATTTCGGTTCAAACTCATAAGTATTTGGGGGTAGACTAAACGGCCATCTTAAACAGTTCTCCATATCCAACAGTATATAACCATATTCCATAAAGGGAATGTTCTAAAATTACTAGCCAAAGCGAATGCGTTTTTCGGTAAGTATGAAAAAATAAAATTCCACCAACAAAAGTAAAAGCAAGAACAATCCAGCTATTGAACCAAATATGAGCTAAGGAAAACAATGAAGCATTTACAAGAACCATTACCAACTTATTTTTGAATAAAGTTCGGTATCTTTTTAAGAAAAAATAACGGTAAATAATTTCTTGAGGTATTACAGAAAGAACTACGTAAATAGCACTAAAGCTTAACCAAAGCATTGGTTTTTTAGAAATTACATTGAATAAAGAATCAGGATCATAAAAATATAGAAATAGAAAGCTCCCCAATGCAATTGCGCCAAACTTAATCCCAAAAGCTAAAAGTGTTTTAGCTGGATGAACCAGTTTTTTTTCAACAATATGCAGTTTTTCTTTCCTTACTATTAACCAAGTTACATAACCAACACAAACAAAAAAGTAAGTGTTTTTTGTCCAACTTGGAATGTCTAACCACAGTATAATTGGAGTTCCAATAAACAAAAACAGGATTTCAATCAGCTTGAGAAATCTCTGCTGATCAACTGCTTCTTTGGATTTGGTGAGTACTGCTGTCTTCAAGGGTAGTGGGTTTGTTAATATAACTCTTGTTACGGGAGTTTTATTATATAGTTTTTTAACAAACTATTTAATGGTCGTTTTTAAACAGGAAAGTTAAATAACTCTCCAAATCCTACTGTATATAACCAAAGTCCATAAGCGGCATGTTCAATACAAACAAACAAAAGTGACCTTGTATGGTTGTAGGTTAGGAAATAAAAGATTCCTCCAACAAAAGTAAATACGATCACAACAATACTTTCTAACCAAATGTGTGCAAAGGAAAATAGAATACAGTTCACAGCAAAAAACACCCATTTATTAGAGAATAATTGCTTGTAACGACTAAAGAATAAAGTTCGGTAAAGAAACTCCTGTGGGATTACAGAAAGTAAAATATAGACCAAACTAAAACCACCCCAAAGCAATGGTTTTTGGGTAATTACATTAAATAGTTTTTCATCTTCGAATATGTTGATAAATACAAGAGTAGTAATTAAAATAAAAACAAATCGGATGATCAAAGGAACTAGAAGTCCTCTAGTTTTTAATCTCCACTCAATTTTCCACTCAATTTTTTCTTCTTTTATGGTAATGTAAGCCACATAAGTAATTCCTAAAACAAAATAGACTGCTTTGATTGCAAGTGGCAGTTCCACTAATAATATTAGGGGAGCAAGAACATATAAAAAAAATATTTCAAGATATTTTCTCATGTTATTTTATGAACCTATTATTGAATTATAATTATTTATAAAGCGCTTCTCTTTGCTCTTTAATTTTATCATTAGAAATGTATTCGTCATAAGTAGTTAACTTATCTAAGTGACTTTCAGGTCCTAATTCTACAATTCTGTTTGCAATTGTTTCTACAAACTGGTGATCATGAGAGGTGAACAAAACAGTTCCTTTAAAATCTTTCAATGAGTTGTTTAATGCTTGGATAGATTCCAGATCTAGGTGGTTAGTTGGTTCATCCAAAATCAATACATTTCCCGAAAGTAGCATGACTCTAGAAAGCATACATCTTACTTTTTCTCCTCCAGATAGTACATCACTTTTCTTGAATACCTCTTCTCCTGTAAACAACATTTTACCTAAAAATCCTCGAATAAAAACTTCGTCTTTCTCCTCAGAATATTGTCTAAGCCAATCTACTAAATTGTCATCCCCATTAAAGTAAGCGTCATTTTCGTTTGGTGAATAAGCTGGTGTTATAGTTTGTCCCCACTTAATTTCTCCGCCATCAGCCTCAATTTCACCTATTAAAGTTTTAAATAAAGCAGATATGGCATTACTATTTTTACCAATGAAAGCAATTTTGTCTCCTTTGGCCACATTGATATGAAAGTCTTTGAATAAACCTTTTTTAGTTAAGTCTTCTACTTCCAGAATCTTGTCTCCAGCTTCTCTTGTTTGATCAAATATGATAGCTGGATATCTTCTACTAGAAGGTTTTATTTCATCTACATTAATTTTATCTAATAATTTTCTTCTACTTGTAGCTTGTTTAGATTTAGAGGCATTTGCACTAAATCTCGAGATAAAATCTTGAAGTTCTTTTTTCTTTTCCTCTGCTTTTTTGTTCTGGTTAGCTCTTTGTCTTGTAGCTAATTGACTTGATTCATACCAGAACGTATAATTCCCAGTGAACAAGTTTAATTTACTGTAATCAATGTCTGCAATGTGAGTACAAACAGTATCTAAAAAGTGCCTATCGTGAGAAACTACAATTACCGTGTTTTGAAAATCTAACAAGAAATCTTCTAACCAAGAAACCGTATTTATGTCCAAATCATTAGTTGGCTCATCCAATATCAAAATATCTGGATTCCCAAAAAGTGCTTGAGCCAAAAGAACCCTCACTTTTTCACTTCCACTTAAATCTTTCACTAAGGTGTAATGTTTATCTTCAGGAATATTAATTCCACTTAACAAACTTTCTGCTTCTGGCTGAAGGTTCCAACCATCCATTTCTGCAAATTCTGCTTCAAGATTTGCAGCTTCCATTCCATCAGCTTCGCTAAAGTTTTCACGAGCGTACACTTCTTCTTTCTTTTGCATATTTTGCCAAAGATTGGTGTGTCCCATCAAAACGGTATCCAAAACTGTTACTTCATCATACTCCGAGTGACTTTGTTTCAATACGGCCATTCTTTTTCCTGGCTCAATATGAACTCTTCCGGCAGTAGGCTGAATATCATCTGCTAATATTTTTAAAAAAGTAGATTTTCCTGCTCCATTTGCTCCAATTATTCCGTAGCAATTTCCCTGAGTAAACTTTACGTTTACTTCGTCAAATAGTACTCTTTTACCATATTGTAGTGATATATTTTCTGTAGAAATCATAGTCAGTCTTTGTATTAGAGTGCAAAGGTACGGTTTATAGGTT
>CALLII010000150.1 GCA_938009745.1 uncultured Flavobacteriales bacterium | reverse complement strand
TATTGCAACTGGCGACATGCGAACTAAAGTGCGTAATATCTTAGGTTCATTCCTATTTAGTGGCGAAGACCAAGACAAGAAAGTAAAAGTGCTCTCTGGAGGAGAAAAAACAAGATTGGCTTTGTGTAAATTATTACTTGAACCACACAACTTTTTGGTTCTAGATGAGCCAACAAACCACTTAGATATTGCGTCTAAAAACGTATTAAAAGATGCCTTGATGAAGTTTGATGGAACTCTATTGGTAGTGTCTCACGATAGAGATTTCTTGGATATGTTGACTAACAGAATTTTTGAAATTAAAGATGAGCAAATTAGTGTTCATCATGAAGATGTAGTGAGTTTCTTGAAAAGAAAAAAGAAGGAGAGTATTGCTTTATTTGAGAACACTGGAAAGAAAAAATCTACTCCAAAAAAGGAAGAGAAAAAAGTAGAAGAAAATAAACTGAGCTACGAAGAGCAAAAAGAGTTGAAAAAACTCGAAAATAAAGTTCAAAAGCTAGAGAAAGACATTGAAAGTTTGGAAAAGAAAATCAAGGAATATGATGTAACAATGGCCTCACTTGATTACTCTGACGAAGAAAAAGCCAATGCGATTATCGAAGAATACAAGAATCTTAAAGATTCTCTTTCTAAAAAAGAAGGAGAATGGGAAAAGGCAGTTGAATTGTTAGGATAATTTCTATTTAAAAAATAGGGTTTAAGAGGTATAAGATTGTCACAGATGTAAACCAATCATCCCTAAATTATTCCTATTAAATAATTTAACGAACTAATATTTCATTTTGTTCTAAATTTGTAAAAATAAAAAATAATGAAAAACCTCATTTTTGTTGCTTTGATATTCATATCAAGCATTACAATTTCGCAAGACTTCACAATTAGTGGAACTATAAAAGATGCATCCAATGGAGAAGATTTAATTGGAGCAACTATTAAAGTAAAAGAGCTTCCTTCAGTTGGTGCTATTACCAATGTATATGGATTTTTCTCTTTATCTCTTCCAAAAGGAGACTACACAATTGTATTTAACTCACTTGGTTTCAAGCCGCAGGAGCAAAAAATAGCTTTAACCGAAAACAAAAAATTTAATATTGAATTAGAAGTTTCTTCAATAGAGTTTGAGGAGTTTAATGTAACAGGAGAAATTGAAGATGAAAATGTATCATCAACAGAAATGGGGGTTGAAAAGCTTGATCCTAAAAGTATTGAGGTTATTCCTGTACTATTAGGAGAGAAAGATATTATCAAAACATTTACCCTTATGCCTGGAATAAAAAGTGGTGGTGAAGGAACAGGTGGTTTTTTTGTAAGAGGAGGAGGAGTTGATCAAAACCTAGTATTATTGGATGAAGCAGTAGTTTATAATGCTTCGCACCTACTAGGGTTTTTTTCAGTTTTTAATTCAGACGCAATAAAAGATGTTTCTTTATATAAAGGAGGTATGCCGGCACAATATGGAGGAAGAGGTTCTTCTGTAATGGATATTACAATGAAGGACGGAAACAGCAAAAAATTTGGTGCTTCTGGTGGTTTAGGAGTAATCTCATCTAGATTAACGCTTGAGGGACCAATTGTAAAAGACAAAGGTTCGTTTATAGTTTCTGGAAGAAGAAGTTATGCCGATTTGTTCTTAAAGCTTTCTCCTAATCCCGATTTTAATGATACTAAATTATATTTCTATGATTTAAATCTTAAAGCAAACTACAAGATTAATGATAAAAACAGATTATTTCTTTCAGGTTATTTTGGAAGAGATGTACTAGGAGTTGGGACTGATTTTGGTTTTAATTGGGGAAATGCAACCGGAACATTAAGATGGAATCATTTGTTTAGCGACAAACTTTTCTCTAACACTTCTTTAATTGTAAGTAACTACGATTACGAATTTATTATTGGTGGAGGTGATGAATCATTTGGTTTTAAAGCATCTATTTTAGACTACAATATCAAACAAGACTTCTCTTACTTTTTAAACGATAAAAACACTGTCAAATTTGGAGTTAATGTAATATACCATACTTTTGATCCAGGGCAACTTCTTTCTGAAATTGAAAGCTTTACTCCAATTGATTTAAATGATTTATTAGCAACAGAAAGTGCTGTTTACCTACAAAATGAACAAAAATTTTCTGAATTATTCAGTATCCAATATGGATTAAGGTATTCGTTTTTTAATTATTTAGGGAACTCAGATGATGTAAAAACATACAATACAGCTGGTGATGTTACCCAAACTCAATTCTATAACAGACACGAAACAGTTCAGTTTTATGGTGGGTTTGAACCAAGATTAGCTGCCAAATATATGCTAAGTGAGTCTTCTTCTGTAAAAGCATCTTTTAACAGAAACTATCAGTATATTCATTTATTATCCAATGCAACTGCTTCGTCACCTACCGACTCATGGGTGCCAAGTTCTAACAATGTTAAGCCTCAAATTATTGACCAAGTGGCCTTGGGGTATTTTAGAAACTTTAAAGACAATATGTTTGAGTTTTCAGTAGAAGGTTATTTTAAAAATTTACAAAACCAAATAGACTACAAAAACGGAGCAGAATTATTTTTAAATGGTGATGTAGAAAAAGAACTTACTTTTGGAAGAGGAATAGCTTATGGAGCTGAGTTTTATCTAAAAAAGACTAAAGGAAAATTATCTGGTTGGTTGAGTTATACTTATTCAAGGTCTTTAAGGCAATTTGATGCAATTAATGATGGAGAATACTACCCAGCTCGTCAGGATTTAATTCATGACATATCTGTAGTAGGGATTTACAAATTCACTGAAAAATGGGTGGCTTCTGCGAGTTTTGTATACACTACAGGATTAGCAGTAACATTCCCATCGGGTGGGTATCAGGTAGAAGGAGTAACCGTTCCTTTTTACTCAGGCAGAAACCAATCTAGGTTTCCAGATTACCACAGAATGGATGTAGGTGTAACTTGGTACAATAAAAAAACAGACAAGTTTGAGTCAAACTGGAATTTCTCAATTTATAACCTTTATGGAAGAGAAAATACTTTCTCTATTGCTTTTATTGAAGATGAAAACAACCCTGGGCAAACTGTTGCTGAACAAACTTCGTTATTTAAAATAATTCCTTCGGTAACATATAACTTTAAATTTTAACCAATTATATAGTTTTTAGTTACTCATTAATACAACTTAATTATGAAAAAATTAATTCCTTTACTTATACTTTCAGTCTTAACACTATCACTTAGTTCTTGTAGAAAAATTATTGATATTGAACAAGAAGAAGCTGACCAAACTACTGTAATTCAGGCCGAACTTTACGAAGGAACAAATGACTTTTCGGTTAAAATAACTAAAACTGGCAACTTTTTTGGAGACAACTCCTTAGAGGTAATTACTAATGCAACAGTTACATTAGATGACGGAACAACTAGTTATCCTATATCACACACAGGAAATGGAAGGTACATTTTACCGGCATTTACTGCAATTTCGGGAACTGAATATACTCTTGTTGTAAACGAAAATGGAAATAACTTCGAAGCCAAAGCAACAATGCCAGCATTAGTTCCAATTGATACAGTAACCTACGTGTTTTTACCACAAAGTACCTTTACAGACGAAGGTTACTTAACTCAAATTGAGTTTCAAGATCCTGCAGGAGAAGAGAATTTTTATCGTTTATTTCTTACAATCCAAGATGAATTATTTGGAGATATAGAAAACTTAATTCTTTTAGATGATGGGTTTTTAGATGGCAACAGGATTGAATTTCCTTTATTTGCTGCAGATGTTGCACAAGCTTTTGACACTATTACAATGGAACTTCATTCTTGTGATGAAAACACGCTTACTTATTTAGAAGGTGTTGATGAGGTACTAGGAGGAGGAAATGGTGCACCACCAGCCAACCCTGATGGTAATTTTAATAATGGAGCTTTAGGTAATTTTAGTGTTTATGCTGTTGCAAAAAAATCTACTGTTATTATTCCATAAACGATAGTAAAATATGCGTTTTAAAGCTCTAATTCTTCTTTTATGTTGCCTATTTCTTTCTTGTGTTGCAAACAAGTCTAAAAAGAATGTCAATAAAGAATCTGGTAAAAATTTAATTGAACTTTCTTCCAAAGAGATTAATCCAAATTTTCCTCCAAAAGAAGGAATTGTAATTGATTTAGAAAAAATATTTTCTGATGAAGAAAAGATAAGTCTTCAAGAGCTAATAACTGATTTTGAAATTTATACTGAAAATAGATTGGTGGTAATTAGTTTAGATACCATCATAGGAGCTTCTTTCAAGAATTACAGTATTGCATTGGCTAACTATTGGAACAAAACATACCCTACTAATACAACTGAGGTTGTCATTTCATTTAGCACTAAATATCGAGAAATGAGAATTGAAATTAACAATGATATACTATCAAAGTTTTCTTCATTAGAAGCAAAAAAAATTATTGATAATCAAATAATTCCAAGATTTAAGGAAGAAAAATACTTTGAAGGAATTAAGAGCGCTATTTTAAAAATTTCGGAGTACTTTAAATAAAATATAGTTAAATCTATTTTTGGTTTGTAGCAGCATTTTCGTAAAAATACTTAATCCCCTGTTTTCTCCAAATGATAACACCAACTGTAATGTTCTCTTTTTTGTAAGTAGAAGGAATGGTCGTTTCAAATGATTTTTCAAAAGTTTGTCCAGCAGTTGCAGTTCCATTAATGAATTCATAACCCCAAACTCCACCTTGCACTGAACCTCTCATAGCTAAGTGGTGTTCAACAATTCCGTTTTGTCCTGACTGAGTTGCTAAAACTTTATCTTCTACAAGATAAACACCTACATGGTACTTACCAGTTAAGTTATTGTATAATTTAGCTTGTACATCAACAGTGATTTTATCTCCATTCCACTTAATTTTGTAAGCAGCAGAAACATTTACCGAAGAAGCATCTGTAGAAATAGATGTGTTAGCATCAGTAACAGAAGCTGTTGAACTAGTAGACTCAACTCCATTTACGTAAAATAATGGTTTTGATCCTCCATAAGGAAAGTTGGCCTGAAAAGCATTCATTACAGAATTAGCTGGATCCATTTCTTGGTTTACAAAGAATGAATTTGAAACAAAATAATCACTGTAGTTAGACCAAAGAAAAGCATCTCCTTCCAAAGCATCTATAACATCAGTCCAAGCTGTCCATCCCCAAGATCCACATGGGCCACATAATTCTCCTGTTTCTTTTAATACAATTGGTACTTGTACTTGTGCATGCGCACTATAACTAGGTTCTGCTACTGGTGTTGGTTCAGGTGTTACCGGAGTTTCCTCCTCTTTTTTACAACTAGATATTGTAAGTCCAAGTGCTAAAAATGAAAGCATTACATACTTTCCTATCGTTAACTGTGTTTTTTTCATTGATTAAATTTTTTATTAATAAGCAATTAAGGTAATTAAAATTAGAGGAAGATTATTGAATTCTAACAAAAATCCCTTGAAGTGTTATATAATTAATCATATTGTTTTACTAGCATATAGAATCCGTTTTCTAGCTCAAGATAGCCCTGATTGTATACAAAATAATAGACAGTTCCCTTTTTGGTAGTATAAATACTAGTAAAGTATTTAAAATCAAAATTCATAGCTATTAACTTATCTCTGTGTGTTTTAGATTTCTCTCCTTTATTCAGTTCACACAGTATTTTGTAATTTTTCTTTAGTCGATTATTAATGTTTCTAATCAAATTTTTATCGCCAACATCAAGCTTATTGTTGTAGCTATTTCGGCAATAATCCGAACAGAATTTTTTATCAGCTCTTCCCTTTACAGGGTCTTGGCACTCTAAGCATAATTTTTCCATATTTATATTAGTTAATTTGAATGTGAATGTGATCATCATGCCTTACAGCACGACAACCATGATACCTTATTTTATCATCAGTTAATTTCATTCTTTGTTTTAAGTGAGGTTCAATAAATATCTTTTGCAACTTAATATTATCAAGTATGGCGTTTATCAACTTTCTGTTTCCTTCTTCAGAAAAAATTAAATCACTATTAATACTCCCAAAACTGAGATACTTTGAATAATCATATTGAAAATACCTGCTAGTTAAGCATTTTTCTATTTGATTTTCTTCTCCAATATTTGGGTTTTCAAAAACTCCATACCCACTCATAGATTTTTGTTTAGATGAAATATCACCTTTATCATTTTCAAAAACTAAACTTAAATCTAATTTCCTTCCATCATTATGGCTTAAATGTGGTGGTAGTGGAAATCTATTTATAAATGGAAAATTGGCATCTAGGTAATTAATCTTGATTCCTGTTCCTATTAATTTAGTTTCAGTTTCAAGTAGAAGATTGTTCAATTCTGGGCGAACATAATTTCTATTAAGGATAACAGTGAAATAATTTGTTGGATTAATTGTACCGGTATGTTTCACTTTTTCTCTTCCAAATATTGGAGCTATAAAAGGGATGATTAAAAAAGTAAATCCCAGGTAAAGAACTGCAAATAGTATTGGCAAATTAAATCGAGGGAGAGGCTTCCATTTTTTTGTAATTAAGATACAAACTAAATACAAAACTCCACCTATTTGAGTAAGCCCAGTGAGAAACAGAAACAAAAAAACGGTTAATCCTATCTTAAAAATCTTTTTCATTCAAAATTTATTGAATTTGTAACTATCAAATATACAACTATATATTCAATTACAAACGACTACAAACATTTACAAGCGAAAGTAAACGAAAACAAGCGGTTACCAACCGAATAAACTTTTGATACTGTCGCATATTTGCACTGTCGAAACAAACAACTCGGTTTGACGACAACTAAAACGAACCTGCTTAAGTGCGGAAGAAAACACAATACATTATGAATAATTTAAGAAACAAAGTACAATTAATTGGAAGATTAGGTCAAAACCCAGATGTAAAACACTTAACCTCTGGTAAAACAGTTGCTAACTTTAGCCTTGCTACAAACGATAAATATAAAAATGCTAAAGGCGAACTAATAGAAAATACCGAATGGCACAACTTAGTTGCCTGGGGAAAAACTGCTGAAATAATTGAAAAATACGTAAAAAAAGGAAATGAAATAGCAATTGAAGGAAAGCTTACTACACGAACTTGGGATGACAAAGAAGGGAATAAAAGATATACTACTGAGGTACTCGTGAACGAATTATTAATGATGGGAGGTAAGCCTAACGATTCTAAAACAAGTAAGAAAAAAGAAGATGATTTGCCTTTCTAACAGAAGGTGATTTATGAATTCAAACCCCCTTTCTCGATTGGAGAAAGGGGGTTTTTCATTTGTTTAACTTTCCTTTTTAAAAAGATGCCATTAAATCAAGTATCTTTACTATTAAGTAATTGAAATAAGACTTTAATGAAAACAACTTCTATTCTTCAAAACCCAATTTCGAATGGGCTTTTATTTATCCTATTGTTGACTTTTACATTCAACTTGTTTTCTCAGGGAAAGATTGAAACAAAACAAAAAAATTATACTTTTCAAGAAATTAATTCGCCTAGGAATTTCGAAAAAGCAATAACTCACAATGATTTTATTTTTTCTGTTTGGACAGAAGGAAGAGGAACAAGTGAAGTAATAAAAATCGCAAAATTTGGTGATGAACTTAATTTGATAAAAGAATCTACTCTTTACAACAATCAATTTGGAGAAACATTTGTTGGTACCAAAAAAATAGGAGAAACCAGTTATTTATTATTTTCTCAAAATAGCGGAGACTCAAGAAAGATTACTTTTTACGCAAGAAAAATTGACTTGTCTACATTAAAAATAAACCCTGAAAAACTAGAATTATCAACTCAGAACAAGCACCAAAATAATAAAGATACTCAGCTAAAAACACTATTAACTCCTAACGGAATTGTAGTTTACAGCTTGCACAGAAAGAACAACTTAAGCAATTCGTATCAGCTAAGTGTTGGTTGTTTTGATTCTGATTTAACTTCTAAATGGCAGAAAAACATTCCTTTATCCTCTTCTGAGGATTTAAGAATAAGAGATGGAGTTTATTCACAAAAAGAAGAGGTTGTTTTATTAATTGAAAGTGAATCTAAAAATATTGAAAGGAGTTTGGTTTTGGTTTCTAATAAACGAGAATCTAAGCTCGTTCATAAGATTATTGAAAAAAAGGAAAGTCCATACATGGACATGAAGCTTACTATATTGGATAACGGAAACATTGCTCTTGTAGGTATTTATGATGGAAATGAATTTAACGGCAATAGAAAAGGAACTTTTTATAATACTTATAGTCCAACAGATTTATCGCCCATAGTAAAAACAAATACGCAAATTCCTATTGCTTTACTCTTACATGATGAAAGTGAAATTATCCAGAAAAAAACGTATAAAAAAGCTGAGAAAAAACAAAAGCTTGGAATTGATAAATACTTTGTAATAACTGATTTACTAAAAGGAATAAACGGTGGAGCTATACTAATTGCTGAGCACCAAAGAATTGATGGTAATACAGTTAAATACGCTAATAACAAAAGAGCTAAAGGGGATGAATTTGCTTTTTTAGATATACTTGTTATTGCCATGGATAAAAACGGAGATGTGCTTTGGGAGAAAAAAATTCCTAAATCCCAAAAAAACACTGGCTCAGAGTGGTTAATCTCCTATAATGTCGTGCAATCAAATAAAGGACTGTACTTTGTGTTTAATGATAACATTGATAACCACATGCCTGATAATGAAAGAACACAAAACATGACTCGAAACAAAAATGAATTTGCTCTATCGGTTTATTTCATAAACGAAAGTGGCTACATGAGCAGAGATGTTTTGGCATCATATAGTACTTATACTGGCTTTTTAATCACTTCATTTTCAAATCAAATAAACGAAAACTCACTTATTGGAATTATGAAATCAAAAAATGGGGATGAAAAAATAGTGTCTTTTCAATTTTAATTAAAGTCTTAATCCAACAAAATGAAACTTACCAGAAGAATATTATTATTTGCTTCGCTTGTTATCCTATTACTTATTGTTTTGAATATAAAAACATGCAATTGGATGGGTGGAGGTGGAAGTACAATTGAAGTGCAAAAATCTACTGTTGATATGGGTAGATTAATTTCGGGGAATAAAATTTCAATAAGAGATAATATTATTGTTCGCCAAACAGGAAACCTAAAGGTAGATGGTAATTACCTGGGATTAGGAAACGAAAACAAACAGATAACACTGTCGTTTATTACTGAGCTAGGTTACAGACCAAGTGACATTATTAGATCCGAAAAAATTGACTCCATGAAAGATGGGAAGGTGGTTAGTAGAACTCTATTGATAGAATTGCCTTTGCCTGATACTTTGCTTTACATCCCTAAAAACATGAAAGAAAAGAGCAATGAATGGTTTTGGGAAGGTTGGTACAAGGATGACATCAACAAAAAAGCTCGAAAATTGTTTATCAAAAATTTAATAAACAAATCATATGACGAAATGAAAAAAGTGCATGTGACTAACAATCCTAATAAAACTGCAATGGAGGCCACCAAAACTTTATACAATTATGTAAATAATGCCTACAAAATTGGTAATGACAAAGGTTTTGATTCTATTTATGCCACATTTAGCTTTATGGAAAATGGACAAAAAAATACCATTAATGTGTTTTATAATGGAACTACAATATCCTCTCCAGGGATTACTGTTGAGAACCAAAATCTTTAAAAAAGTTAAATAAACCCCTGTTTTTTCAAAAATTAACACCAAAATGGTGTAACCAATCGGTTTTTTAGGGTTATTCATAAAAAGAAACTTTATGAAAAATTTAACCCTAACCACAATTTTACTGGCAATACTCTTGTCGGGAGTAGCACAAAAAGAAAACTTTAAACCTTATTACAATGAAGGAGAACCATGGGCCTACATGACTTATAGTTATAATGCTATTGAAACAATTCAGGATTCATTAATAAAACAAAATAGGGTAGGAACTAAAAAAACCTACATCCTTGATAAAAAAGGGAATAAAGTTCTGGAATCTGTAACGAGTTTTGATAATGATAATTCATTTACAATAAATAAACTCTCTGAACGAAAAGTGTTTTTTAAATCGAAATTATCTTCTAATAACCATAAAGCTTTTCATTGGAAAACATGGGGAAATAATAATTCTCAATACAATACCTACATTACAATTAAAGGCGAACAATATTTAAAATCTAAGATTATAATTTGGAAAAATAAATTGGTGTCTAGGCTGGAGTATTTCTGGAACGAAAGCGGTTTGGTAGATTCTTCTCACTTTTATTATAAGAAAAGTATAGAGCCTACCACAGTAACGCATTATACCTACAAGGATAATAAAATGATTGAAACAAAATCATACGAAAAAGGTAAATTAAAACAAATACGAAAGTACGATTGTGAGCCACTTGGAGAAGTAGAGAAAAAGGTGAAAGCATCTAAATCATGCAAAAATGTTGAGTTTGACAAAGCTGGAAACAAGATTTTAGTAATAGAGTTTACTGATAATAATGGTAATACCAAAAAGTATAAAACCACTTATGTTGGTGATTCTAAAAAAGTGTTTAGAACAGAAAGTTATAATGAAAAAAACAAAAAAATTCATTTGTATGAAACAACAGATACTTCTGAAATTAATATAGATTATACCACTAAAGGAAAAGAAAGATGGAGAAGTGAGAAAAAGTTTAGAGACAAAAAACTTATCGAACAATCGTATTCAAGAAAAGGTAAATCGATTAGTAAAACAACCTACTCGTATAACAATGAGCAAGTTTTGGTTAAACAACAAAGTTCGTATAACGGTAAAGTTAATTCTACTCAAGTTTATGAATATAATAGTAAAGGTTTACTAACAAAGCAAACAACTACTTACAAAAAGAAAACTTATTCTTCGTTTTATGAATATGATTAATATATTGCCAAATCAAAAATGGTAAACAAATAAGGAACTGTAAATCCTAGCACTGCTCCTGCATAAACTTGTGCTGGAGTATGTTTATTGAGTATTAATCTGCTTGTACCAACTAATCCCATGCAAACTAAAAGGGCGATTATCATTCCTTGGTGATTTACGAATGAAACTTGAGTGATTCCAATAAATAATCCTGCTAAAGAAGAAATTCCTTGTGAGTGTAAACTTATTTTCCACTTAGGAGTTATAAAAGCTGCTATAAGCAATGCTGCACAACCTCCAAGGTAACCTGCAAGTATAGATGAGCTTATACCATCAATCCTAGCAATAAAGTAGTAAAAAGCCATGTAATAACATAGCGTGATTATTGTCGGTATTGTTCTGTCTTCTTTTTTAGATAAATTAATATCCGAAACCATTCCCGATTTAAAGAGCACAAAAATAGAGAGCAAAGGGAATATAATAGTCAGCAAAAATGCCAGAATCACGAGAGAATTTGTGAAATCGGATCGGTAGATTATCGAAAACAAAGAATGATACTTTAACACCAAAACTACACCCAAAAAAGGCATAATGAATGGGTTAAGTATAAAGGAAATTACTTGGGCAAGTTGCTTCAAAATGATTAGAGTTCTTTTCTTAATCGAGCTACTGGAATCCCCAATTGTTCTCGGTATTTAGCAATAGTTCTTCGAGCAATGTTGTACCCTTTATCTTTCAATAATTCAGTTAACACTCCATCTGTCAAAGGCTTTTTCTTGTTTTCGTCTTCAACAATATTCTGCAATATTTTCTTTACCTCACGGGTAGAAACATCTTCACCCGAATCGGTAGAAAGTGATTCTGAAAAGAAAGACTTTAATAAAAATGTACCAAAAGGAGTTTGAATATATTTAGAGTTTGTAACCCTAGAAACTGTAGAAATATCAAGCTCAACCACATCAGCAATATCTTTCAGTATCATTGGGCGAAGTTTTGTTTCATCTCCACTCAAAAAATACTCTCTTTGGTATTTTAATATAGTTTCCATGGTGCTCATCATGGTGTGTTGCCTTTGTTTTATTGCATCAATAAACCAAGATGCTGCATCTAGCTTTTGCTTAATAAACATCACAGCTTCTTTATCCTGCTTTGTTTTCTTACTCTTATCGTAAGTCTCCAGCATATTGTGATACGTTCTGCTTACATTAAGTTGTGGAGCATTTCTTGAGTTTAGAGTCAAGTTTAGCTCACCATCATCTTCAGTTAAAATATAGTCTGGAATGATGTGCTGAGCTGGTACAGAAGACTCTTTTATAGAACCTGCTGGTTTAGGATTTAACTTGGTAACAACCTCAATAGTTGCTTTTAGCCTTTCTTCTGTAAAGCTTAACCTTTCTAAAATTTTAGAATAATGCTTTTTTGTAAATGCTTCGAATTGATGCTCAATTAAATTAATTGCATCAGCAAGTACTCCAGGCTCTTCTTCATGCAGCATTTGTTTTCTCTCGAGTTGTATAAGCAAACACTCTTTTAAATCTCTTGCTCCAACTCCTGCTGGGTCTAAATCCTGAACTTGGTATAAAACTTCTTCAATTTCATCCTCCTCAGCCATTATGTTGAACATAAAAGCCAAATCATCTGAAATATTAATTAATTCTCTTCGTAAATAACCCGATTCATCTAGGTTACCAATAATGTTTTGGGCAATCGTAAGTTTTCTTTCTTCTCTCAACCTCAATGAGATTTGCGAAGTCAGTCTTTCTTGAAAAGTCTTTCCTCCAGAAATTGGAATGTTTGTTTCTTGCTCTGGATCGGCATAATTATTCGATTTTGTAGAGTAATGTGATTCGCTATCAAGATAATCGCTTACATCAAAATCATCACGAGAGTCTGTTAAATCCTCTGCATAATCTTCGTTCTCATAATCATCCTCTTCTTTCTGAATTCCCTCTTCTAGTGCTGGGTTTTCTTCAATTTCGTCTTTTATTCTTTGCTCCAGTTCAACCGTAGGCACCTGCAACAGTTTCATTAGCTGAATCTGTTGTGGCGAAAGCTTTTGCGAAAGCTTTTGTGATAAATATTGTTTTAACATTGCCTACTTTTTCTTAAATATAATAAAAGTTTCGGTCAGAAATTTCTTATTCTACCGTTACCAAAAAATTATTCTTCTTGCCTTTTTGCAACAAAATGTACTTCCCTCCTATCAAGTCTTCCTCTGTAAGTACTTTGTTATCTGTTACTTTTGCTTTGTTTACACTTATCGAATTTTGTTTTAACTCTCTTCGTGCCTCTCCGTTCGATTTTAAAAACCCTCCTTTTTCTGCCAAAGCAGATACAATATCTATACCATTTGCCAAATCTGCTTTGCTAAAACTCGCTTGTGGTACTCCTTCAAAAATATCTTGAATCAAATTAGCTGACAATGATTTTAAACCATCTACTGCTTCTTGTCCTTTTTTAAATAAAATTTCAGATGCTTTTACCGCATTTTCATAATCTTCTCTAGAGTGAACTCTAGTTGTAACATCTTCTGCTAAAACTTTTTGTAATTTTCTTTCGTGAGGAGCTTCTTTGTGTTCAGCAATTAATTTATTTACTGTTGCTTCATCAAAAAGAGTAAATATTTTAATGAATTTTTCTACATCTTCATCACTTGAGTTTAACCAATATTGGTAAAACTTATACGGAGAAGTTTTTTCAGCATCCAGCCAAATATTTCCACCTTCCGATTTTCCAAATTTAGTTCCGTCCGCTTTTTTAATCAAAGGTGCAGTTAATGCAAATGCTTCTCCTCTAGCTTTTCTTCTTATTAACTCGGTTCCTGTTACAATGTTTCCCCACTGGTCGCTACCTCCCATTTGAATTTTGCAGTTTTTGTTTTCATACAAATGCAAAAAATCATATCCTTGAATTAATTGGTAAGTAAACTCAGTAAAGCTCATTCCAGATTCTAATCTCGATTTTACCGAATCCTTACTCATCATGTAACTTACAGTAATGTGTTTTCCAGTATCACGGATAAAATCTAATAAATTTATATCCTTAAACCAATCGTAATTATTTACAATTTCAGCTGAGTTTTCGCCACAATCAAAATCAAGAAATTGTTCTAGTTGTTTCTTCTGGCAATTCAGGTTATGGTTTATGTCATCTAAAGAAAGTAATTGTCTCTCAGCAGATTTTCCACTTGGATCACCAATCATTCCGGTAGCTCCACCAACCAATGCAATTGGCTTATTGCCTGATAATTGTAAAAATTTAAGCAGCATAACAGGAACTAAATTTCCTATGTGTAAAGAATCGGCAGTTGGGTCAAATCCCACATACCCAGAAGTAATTTCTTTTGCTAATTGTTCTTCAGTTCCTGGCATGATATCGTGTATCATCCCTCTCCAAGTTAATTCTTCTATCAAGTTCATCTTTCAACCGTTTTTTATGGCTGGTTAAAATTAACGTTAATTGAGGAATTAACCAATAAGTATGCTAGTCCTGTTTTGGTTTTCTTACTTTAGGTAATTTAAAGGTGTAGCTTGCTCCAAAATAAAAGCCTGTTTGGCGATTCTCTATTTGATAACTGTAAAGTGTCTCTCCTCGACCGTAATTACTACTCACATTAATACTATAAATTATAGGATTAAGAAGTTCATATCTTCGAAAAAACCCTAGCTTATACCCCATTATCAAATCCAAACCTTTGTAAATAGTTTTCGAAACATAAATCTCAGGTATAACAAATGTTTTTACCCCTTCGTTATGTTTTTCTTCAAAATCAAGTTCTCCATTTTCAAAAGTGTATGTTCTTGTAGGTTGTGATAACTCATTTTTAACACTACTATTTACAGAAAGTTTCATCCCTATGTTGATTGTCTTTGCAATTTGCCTTTCTACCATTAATCCTACTCCCAAAGTAGTAATACTTAATTCTTGATGGGTTAATAACCAGATGTTATTCCAACCATAACTTTCAAAATCAACCATATAAAACGTGTGATCGAAGTTAAACGTGTTGTAAGTTAAACCTAATCCAAATTTCCATTTGTTAAGTTTATACTTAAAATTCAGTCCCATTTCTTGGTTTATTCTTTCGGAATAATCTAGCTTAAAGTAATCAGACTTAAACTGCATTTTATTCTCGTAATTATAGTTTGATAATTTGTAATAAGGAATTCCATAGACCTGAATCTCGAAGTTGCTTTTTTCCTTTTGCGAATACCCATTAAATGAAAATAAGAATATCAGCAAGAAACATAGTTGAAAGAATTTCATAGTCTAAATTTTAAAATGAATAACCTATTGAAAAAGTAGCTTTGAAACTTGATTCATTCATGCTAAAATCAAGCAGAGTATCTTTGTTTCCATATTTTTCAGTTGCCCTAGCGGAATAAAACTCATTACCCCAGAATTTTGCAAGTATTCCGTACTTAACATAAAAACTTTTATAAATAACTGAATTAAACTGAATGCTTGGTATAAACTGAATAAATGAACCTCCGAAAGTCCAATCCTCAAAAACTAATACATTCCTGGTGGAAGAAACTTGTGAAGACTGGTTGTAATCATTAAAATTAACCCTCCAGCTAATCACATTAAATCGTGTATTTAAGCCTAAATCTAAAGTTGTTCCACTAAATATTCTTTGACGATAAAACAAATTCAAAGACAATCCCTTTCTATTAATTCTATAAATTTTATTATGAAGCTCAGTGATTATAAAAAACTTGAAATCATCCGTGTAATAAGAAATACCAGCTCCAAAGTTTAATTTTTTAATTTTGAAAAGATAATTTAAACCTACTTCTATGTCATTAACTATTAATCTGTTTGCGTCCGTTTGAACATCAAACCAATTTTCTTTGTTAGTGATGGTTTTGTCATATTCAAATCCACCTAGCCTTGTTTGAAAAGGTGAAAAATATACTTCTACATTTCGTAAAATTGAACTGTCCGAAATAATTTGAGAAAACCCGAATTGAGTAAATAGGAAAAGAGTTAAAAGTAAGAGTAGTTTTTTCATTACCTAAACTTAGTGAAAATTATCATAATCAAGAAGTTAAAGTGCCTTTTAACATTTACAAACTATCTTCAAACATAATGTCGTTTGTGTCTATTTCCTCTGGAATAGTATCAAAAACTGGGTAGATTATTCTATCCAACATTGGTTTTACGGAATCTACATATTTAAGATATGCAGGAACGTAAGTGGTATCCATTGGCTTAGCATTATTAAACTTTTGCTTTCGCGAATCTACTTGCTTTCCATCTTTCCAAAATCGGTAACACACATGATTTCCCGAGGAAGAACCTGTACTTCCTACATATCCAATTATATCTCCTTGTTTCACGTATTTACCTACTTTTATTCCTTCGCCTATTTTGGACATGTGCAAATACTGAGTTGAGTATTGCTTGTTGTGCTTTACTTTTACGTAATTCCCGTTCCCTCTTCCATAACCAGCTTTAGAAATTGTTCCGTCCGCAGTGGACCAAATTGGTGTTCCGTAAGGTGCTGCATAATCGGTTCCAAGGTGAGGTTTAATTCTGTATCCGTACTGCCTAATTCTTCTTTTTAAGTTATACCCAGAACTCATACGTGAATACTTAAGTGGTGCAGACAAAAACATACTTTTCATGCTTTTACCTTCTTCGGTATAAAAGTTTGTAGAGGAATCTGTTTGGTATAAAAAGGCATAAAAATCTCTGTCTTTATGATTGAATAAAATTGCTTTTATATCTCCTATTCCTATTGCTTCTCCTTCTACTGAGCGTTCTTCGTACAAGATTTTAATCTTGTCGTCTATCTGCAAGTGAAAGAAATCGATAGACCAAGAATAAATATTAGCGATTTCATCTATCATTGGGAATGATATAGCAGTATTTTGAACTTGCCTGTCTATAGCAAAAGAAAGGTTTCCACCTTTTTTTATTCGAGCAGCAATCTCCTTTATTTCAGTATCAACTTTCTTTCTTTTAGCTATTACTTTTACTGTATCTCTAAAATCGAAAATGAAATACTCCACTGCATTTTTTACATAAATAGCATACTCCAAATTATGAATTGTATCTTCATCTGGAGTGCAAAGCATATAAAAATCATTGCCTGGAGTAATGTAATTAAGGTTTAAACTATCTCTAGAAATTAAGTAGGCTTCATTAATCTCTGCCTGTGAAACATCATATTTTGCAAAAAGATGGCTTAATGTCCAATCTTTTTCAACTTGACCCGAATGTACATCATACTTTTCGAAATCATACCCATAACGAATGTCAGTTGGGGTGATAACCTCTTTTTTAGCCTTCTTCTTCCTTCTTTCTTCCCCATCACAAGAGAATACTATAACTGATACTGCAAGTAGCATCAATACAATCTTTATGTTTCTCATTAACTGTTACTTCTTTTTATTGGCTACTTTATTGTTTTGTATGCTTCTAATCCACATTTTAAGAAATCTGCATAAAATGGTGCTCCTCCTCCTTTTTTAATATCAGAATAACTAATTGGATTATTAAGTAGAACTCCATCATCAGAAAGAAGAATGTATCTTGGTTGAGCATTATTCTTAAATACTAATGTTTCAAAAGTGAACCATTTGTCTCCTACAGTTCTGATTTTTTTCTTCTTAACCTTTCCTGTTTCGTAAGTAATATCAACTTCTCCTTGTTCTTCTTTTGGTAGTTCAATGTCTTCATCTACGTATAAAGAAACTAAAATAAACTCTTCAGAAATTAACTTCATTACTTCTTCGTCTGGCCAAATATTTTCTTCTACTTCTCTACAATTTACACATGCCCATCCGGTAAAATCAACTAACATTGGTTTCCCCTGAGCAATTGCTGCTTGCATTCCTTCTTCGTAATCTTTATAGGCATGGAACATTTCTCCTCCACAGTAACTGTAATGCATTGGTGGTGGAAATCCACTTACTAGTTTTCTGTTTGCATTTTCTCCACAAGTTAATCCTGGAACTAAATAAATTACAAAAGCTAATATCAATAGCGCAAATGATACTCTTGGAAAAGTAAGTTTTGTTTTGCCATGGTCGTGAGGAAATTTGATAAGCCCAAATAAATAAGCTACTAATCCTAACCCTATTAAAATCCATAAGGCAAAGAATACCTCTCTTTTTATTAATCCCCATTGCATTACCAAATCGGCATTAGATAAGAATTTAATAGCTAGAGCTAATTCTAAGAATCCTAAAACTACTTTCACTGAGTTTAACCAACCTCCTGACTGTGGAAGTTTTTTCATTAAACTCGGGAATGCTGCAAAAATAGCAAATGGCAATCCAAGTGCTAAACCGAATCCTGCTAAAGCTACTGTAAGTGGTAAAGGACCATCTTTAAGCACTCCTGCTAATACAGATCCAAGTATTGGTCCTGTACAAGAAAAAGAAACTAAAGCTAAAGTAAGAGCCATTAATGCAATCCCTATAATCCCTCCCACATTGGAAGCAGAATCTACTTTGTTACTCCATTTACTTGGTAATGTAAGTTCATAATACCCTAAGAAAGAAAATGCAAAGAATACAAATACTGCAAAGAAAACTAAGTTCAAAATTGGATGTGTTGCTATTCCATTTAGTACTTGTGGGTCTGCATCTGTGAACCAAAAGGGTAGGCTAAGTGAGGTATAGATTAGAAAAATAAATAACCCATACAATGCAGCTTTACCAAATCCTCCTTTAGCATCTTGACCTCCTTTAGTAAAAAAACTAACAGTTAGTGGTATCATTGGGTAAACACAAGGTGTTAAAATTGCAAATAAACCACCACCTATTCCTAGTAAAAAAAGAACCCAAAGGCCTTTTTTTTCCTCGGAGTTTGTCGACTCTCCTCCACAATCTGCAACTGGATTATCTAAATCAAAATTTTCCATTGCTGGTAAAATTCCCATTGCAGAACTATTATCAGAGCTAGATTGTTGTTTTTTTATGATATTTCCTGTAGCTACATCAATATTAATTTCTTCGTAAGTTGGCGCCAAACAGTGACTCGTGTCGCATACCATGTAAGTTATTTCTGCTGTAAAAGTCTTTAAACCAGGTTTTGCTTCAACAACTTGAATAAAAGTAACTTCATTTTCATAGTATCTGCTGTCTGCTTCGTTAACTTCTTCATAGACTTCGTGTATTTCACCAATTTCTTTAATTTCTCCTTTTAAATTTCCCATTGTATCAGCAATGTAAAATTCAGTCGGGATAATCATGTCGCTAACTTGACGGTTAGCATAAATATGCCAGTGCTCGTCTAATTTGGCTTTTGCAGTAATTTCAAAAAGATTTTCTCCTATTTTTTTAGAGCTAAACTCCCAATCTAAAGGGTCTTCTAAACCTGAACTTTGTGAACTTTCGTTAGAACTTTCAATTTCCATACTCTCTCCTCCAGAAACTGTTACGCTTGCATTAGAAATAATTAATTCAGTTTCTTCAGTTCCTTCATTTTCTACTTCAACCTCAATTATCTTAACTCCACTTTTGTTATTTAGTTCAAACTCATGCTCTTCCAGTGATGGTGGTAAACACATTGCCTCATTACAAACCATAAAATCAACACCTCCTTTAATTTTAAAAGGTTCTTCTGTTTTAATTTTAATCTTTTGTTTAAGAACAGCTTTCGTTTTAAAGAAAGTCAAATTCATTTCAAAATTTGGATCGTATTCTTTGTAGGTTTTAGACTCTGATGCTTTACCAATTAATTCGTAATTAGCACTTGGCTCTAAAATAACTCTAGTTGCAACTGGTCCGTCATCACTCTCAAGTACCTGAGAATAAACGTGCCATCCTTCTTCAATTGAAGCTGTAAAAATTAAAGTTGCTTCTTTTCCGTTTTGTTCCACTGAGTAAGTCCACTCTACAGGATCATATATCTGAGAAAAGCTAAGAGTAGCTATAATTACTAAAAACAGTGTGGTTAGCGCCTTTTTAATCATAATGAGTCATTTTTACTATCAGTAAAGATAATTTTTTTCAATAGTATTCGAGAATAAATCTATAAAGTTACTCTACTTCGAAGTTAACTTCGTCTTTCTTTTCTTCGTTTCCTTTCAACTTATCCAGCCATTTTCGCTTCTTTTTTTCTTTCTCTGGCTTTTCCTCTTCTTTTTTATCGGTCTTATCGCCAGATTTATCATCACCTTCTTCTCCCCAATCTACTTCAAATTTTGGTTTAGCTTTTTGTTGTTCTGCAGCTTTTTTTGCTGTAGAATCTTTACCAAACAAGCCAAATTCATCCTTTAATATTCCTTTAACATTTTGCTTTTCAGCTTCTCTTTGTTTTTCTTGATATTCCTTTTTACCTGCTTTATCCAGTTTAAATTCTGGTTCATCAATTGTTCCTGTCATTAATAAAAAAAGTCTTACTCCTTCTCCATCATCAACAATATAACCGTATTCAGTGTCTTTCTTTTTGGTTAAAATATCTTTTAACCTCAGGTTCATTCCGTAATTAATGTCATAATCAAAACTTTGTGTTCCGTAAATTCCAATATCCATTGCTGATGTGCTCAAACTCATTGAGGGAATTGTTATCATCCTGTTTTTTATGTTGATGGTATTTGTGAACTTAGAAAACTCGACAGTTTTTAACTTTTTGGCAAGATCATCTACTTTAATAATATTTCTTGAAATTACATTCCCTTTCAGATAATCTCCTATTTCGTCAAATAACTCCAGGTTACGTAACACACCTTCGGCAATAGAAAACTCCATGTCTGCTTCCAGTGAGTTTAAATCTAACTCCAAGTGTTTAGAAGTTTTAGAGTTAAAACTAATAATAGCATTTGCTCTTCCGCTAAGATGGTCGTGACGTAAAGTAGTTTGACCAAAATTGTTGAACTTTTTAAGTAAATCACTGATATCAACTTGTCCGCAAATAATTTTTGATGCTAGTGTAAATCCTTCAGCTTTCTTTTTTAAATCGCCAGATAAACTATAATTACCCGAATTTGAATTAAAAATTAAGTTGGAGGTCCTCACTTGATTCTCCATAACCTCAACCTCTCCTGATACATTAGTAAGCTCATGATTTTGATAAGTTAATTTAGAAATTTTTGTTCTTAAATTAGCTTTTACTCTTTTAGGGAATTCTACTCCATTAGTATCTATTCCGCTTTCTACTTCCTTTTTTTCATTTGCTAATAGTTTATCCAATTCCAATAATTCGGATTGCAAATAAATATTGGCTGTCATTTCTTCGTTATTTATCAAGTAGGGAATAAAATTGGTGAATTGAGTACTAACGTTTAAATCTGAATTGCCATATTTACCGGTTGCTGTTGCGCTTGAGTTAAACCTATTAAAGTTAACTTCTCCCGTAAATTCCTGAAATTGTCCTTCAGCACCTTCAAGTTTTAATAAGGCATCTTTTAGCAATGCTTTTCCAAGGAACTCCGAAACTCTCATGTTTCCATTTTGATTAATTGTGCCTCTAAATTCATTGTTCAAATTAAGTGAACCTGACATTTTTTCTATTCCCTCAAGATTCAAAAATTCACCTAGTTTTTGTAAGTCAAAATCTCCGTTAATTTCACTAAAAATAGTTTGAGTGTTTTTACCAATCATTTTACCTTTTATAGAGAACTTTCCTCCACTTAGATTCCCACCTCCGTCAAATAATTCAATTCTTTGGCTAGATTGGCTAGACTCAAAATTCCCGCTTAAGTTTAAGTCTTTAAGCTCTACTCCAGAGTTTTGCTCAGTAATAGTTCCTTCTTTAACCAAAAACTTTGCCTCAATTTTAGGGCTACTCCATTTTTTGTTATTCTCAATTACTACACTTCCGTTTATGTTTCCTTTAGTGCGGTATTCTTTTAGTTTATCTCTAAAGCTCTCGGGCATCAAAGAAAATATTTGTGAAATTTCTACATTTCGAGCCAGTGCAGCTATATTTGAATTATCCTTCTTTAAATCAAAATTTCCGTTTACATCTAGTTCCATTTCTTCAATAGAAATTTGCCCCTTAGATAATGAAATATAATCCGAAGTAAACATTCCCTTTTCGATCGATAATAATGAGTTTTTATCTTTAAAATAAATAGTGCTATCCGAACTAACTTGATTAATAAAGTGGTCTGAAACAATAGTTAAATCTGATGTGTCGCTAGAAAAATTACCTCCAAATGTTGTTTCATTAATAGTTAAATCAACTAAAACTTTACTTTTATCGTTTTGGTAAATAAGAGAAACATCATTTAAATTTAGTTGTTTCAGTGCAAAGTTAAATTTCGTGTCAGTGGTATCTTTAGATTCAACTTCTTTCCAAAAAATATAGTTTTCATTTCCTTTTTCATCCACATGAAGGTTAACTCTTGCATTATCCAGGTCCATTTCTTTTACACTGTAATCTCCAGAAAATATTGCTCCTAAGCCAAATTCCAAAGAAAAGTTTTGGGCAAATAAAATTGTGTCTTTTTTGTTTTCATCTTCAATAAGAATATCAGCAAAATTTAGGCTTGCACTAGGAAATTTTTTGAAAAAGGAAAAAGAAACATTGTCTTCGTTAATCTTTAATTTAGCCTTTAGATGAGTGTTTATTTCATCAATTGCGTAACGCTTTATTTCTTTCTCATAAACATTTGCCAAAACAATTCCCGAAATAATTACCACAAAAAAAAGAGATAGCAAAATGAAGAAAGCTCTTTTGAGTTTTCTGAATTTCTTTTTAGGTTGGGGAGATATAAGGGTTTGTTCTTCCATTAATTGTTCACCATTACTGGCATATTTGCATTTGAGTTAAACGCAAATTTAACGGAATAATTGCTTGGTTTGTAGTAAGATTTGAGTAAGATATTAAGGGTGTTTTTTTAACAAAACTTATTCTTCTTCATCTCTTAATTCTTGAAGGATTTTGAGCGCTTCTTCAAAATCAGAATCGCTTACTTGTAATTTAAGATTTGGTTTGTACCCATCTGCATGAATTGTAAAAGTATTTTCATTAGCTACAAACGACTCAATTCCTTCCAGATCAAGAGCTGCCTTATCAAGATAAGACTCATGTAAATGAAAATAAACCCCTACTGTTTTCATGATTTTGATTTTTACATAAATCCTAAATCAAGTTGAGCCTCTTCACTCATCATGTCTTTGGTCCAGGTTGGATCAAATACTACTTGTACTTTAGCCGATTTTACTGCTTCTATTCCTCTAATTTTATCCTCTACCTCTACAGGCAAAGTTTCGGCCACAGGGCATGAAGGAGAGGTTAGTGTCATATCAACATCTACATTGTTATCCTTATCAATTCTTACATCATAGATTAATCCTAACTCGTAGATATCTACAGGAATTTCTGGATCAAAAATAGTTTTGATTGTAGCAATAATAACGTCCTCTAATTTTTTCTTTTTCATTCTCTCTTTTATGAAGCTTGTTGCATCAACAAAGCATATATTTTCATCTGTTTTACCATACTTACCAATCCATTGGAGCGAGTAGGCGACAAATGTTCTTTTAATCCTATTTCATCAATGAATCCAAGCTTTGCATCCACAATTTCTTTAGGGTCTTGGTTATTCATTACTCTTATTAATAAAGCAATAATTCCTTTGGTAATAATTGCGTCACTATCAGCAGAGTAAGCTATTACTCCATTTTCATTATCTGCATGTAGCCACACTCTTGATTGGCATCCTTTAATGATGTTTTCTGCTGTTTTTTGTGAATCGTCAATTATTGGCAAATCTTTTCCTAGCTCAATTAAGTGCTCGTACTTCTCCATCCAGTCGTCAAACATGGAAAATTCCTCAATAATTTCATTTTCAATTTCAGAAATTGTCATCCTTATTTATTTTGATTCAAAATTACAGAAATTTGGCTTGTATTGCAATGAATAACTAAAAAGTATTAATACTCTAAAATCTCATTCACGTTTTCTTTAATCTTTTGACAGAGTTCATCTGTAGGCAAATCATTTTCATCAATCCCAAAAGGATCTTCAATTTCTTCGGCAAGAATTTCCATACTAACAAGTACATAGAAAATAAAAACAGCAATTAAAGCTGAATAGTAACCAAAACTTGCAACAAACGAAAGGGGAATTGTACTAACGAAAACAAAAATAAATTTCTTTAAAAACGAACTGTAAGAATAGGGCATTGGCGTATTTTTTATTCTTTCGCAAGCTCCAGTTATGTCCGAAAATGTTTTTAAGTTGACATCTATAGATAAGAACTCCTCTTCCGAAAGCTCTTTGTTTTTCTTCATTTCATTCAATTTCCAATACATCTTTTGCGCAATGTAACTCGTCTTATGGTCTTTCTTGTTTATTTCTTCAATCTCAGCTTCTGTTAAATCAAGTTCTTCAATTTTTACTCCTAATCTCAAATGCTCTTTCATAGCATATGCATAATTTGGAATCATCCTAGAGAAAAAACTATGGTAACTACTGTCAGCAGTCATAGTATCAATTTTTATAGCTAAATTTCTAGAGTTGTTGATTAGCTCTCCCCACTTTTTTCTTCCTTCCCACCACCTATCATAAGCAGAGTTTGTTCTAAAAACAAGTAACAAAGAAAGTACAAACCCTATTAATGCAAATACATCTTTTAACTTGCCTAGAGTTTTTAAATCTGCTTCATCTTCAATAAAATTAATTTCTAAATAAGCTAAACCAAGAGTAAATAAACCCATGTAAATCAACTCTTTCCACATCACAACTATCGTGTCGCTTTTGTGGAAAGTAAATATATGTTTAAACCAAAATTTGGGTTCGTATTTTATCATTATAGTAGACTCTTATAGATTATAATTCACAATTTACACAAATTCAACAAATTGAAAGGAAAGAATAAAATAATTGTAATTTGTTATGCGTGCATAACAAATTTTTACTATATTCGTTAACCATGAAAATGAAACCAGAAGATACTATAGACTTTAATATACGCTCAACTTGGCATAAAATCTCAAGAATGTACAACATTCAAGCAGCTGAGCATGGAGTTAGTATGGCTACAGGTATGGTTTTATTAAACATAGATTTAAAGGAAGGAACTCCCTCTACTAGTCTAGGCCCAAAGATGGGAATGGAGTCAAGGAGTTTAACAAGAACACTAAAAAACCTAGAAGACGAAAAAATTATTTATCGCCAACCAGATAAAAAAGACAAAAGAATGGTTAGGATTTTTCTAACAGAGCTTGGAATAGAAAAACGAGACCTTTCGAAAGAAAAAGTAATAAAATTTAATACTCATTTAAGGAATAATATAAAAGATAAGGACTTAGAAGTCTTTTTTAAAGTAATGGGAGGAATAAATGAGTTGATAGACGAAAACAACATATTTTAAAAGAATAAAAATGAAAAGAAACATCAAAAGAGTAGCGGTAATCGGTTCCGGAGTTATGGGATCTCGTATTGCTTGTCATTTTGCCAATGTCGGATTGGATGTTTTGTTATTGGACATTGTGCCGAACGAAGCAAAGGAATCTAAAGACAAATATGCCCGAGATAAAATTGTAAATGACGCATTGACTTCGGCATTGAAGTCGAACCCTTCGCCAATTTACAGCAAATCTTACGCAAGTAGAATTACTACAGGAAATTTAGAAGACGATATTCATTTGGTGTCTAAGGCCGATTGGATTATTGAAGTTGTAGTTGAAAGGCTAGATATCAAACAAATTGTGTTTGGCAATATTGAAAAACACAGAAAACCGGGAACTATTATTTCTTCCAATACTTCAGGAATTCCTATTCACATGATGTTGGCAGGAAGAAGCGAAGATTTCCAGAAACACTTCTTAGGAACTCACTTTTTTAATCCGCCAAGGTATTTAAAATTATTTGAAGTAATTCCTACTCCAAAAACCGACCCAGCTGTGGTCGATTTCTTGATGGAATATGGCTCTAAAATATTAGGAAAAACTACTGTTTTGGCCAAAGATACTCCTGCATTTATTGCAAATAGAGTGGGTGTATTTTCTATTCAAGCGTTATTTCATACGGTTGAGGAAATGGGACTTACGGTAGGTGAAGTAGATAAATTGACTGGACCAGTTATGGGAAGACCAAAATCGGCCACTTTCCGTACTTGTGATGTGGTGGGACTAGATACTTTGGTTCACGTAGCAAACGGAGTGAAAGACAATTGCCCAAATGATGAAAGAAGAGATTTATTTGAAATCCCGAGTTACGTTTCCAAAATGGTGGAAAATGGATGGCTTGGAAGTAAATCGAAACAAGGGTTTTATAAAAAAGTAAAAAATGCCGAAGGTAAAAGTGAAATTCTTGAACTAAACCTAAAAACATTAGAATACCAGACTAAAACTAGAGGAAACTTTCCAACTCTTGAAATGACAAAATCTGTCGATAATTTGAAAGACAGAACAAAAATGTTGTACAATGGAATGGACAAAGCGGGTGAATTTTACAAAAAATCATTCAATGGAGTATTCCAATATGTCTCGAACCGTATTCCTGAGATATCAGATGAATTATATAGAATTGATGATGGGTTAAAAGCTGGTTTTGGCTGGGAACTTGGCCCTTTTGAATCTTGGGATGCAATTGGAGTGAAGGCAGCTATCAAACATATGGAAAAAGGGGATGCAAAACCTGCTCAGTGGATTTATGATATGGTTGAAGCTGGAAACGAAACGTTTTACAAAGTAGAAAACGGAACTCGTTTGTATTATGATATTCCAAGTAAATCGTACAAAGTAATTCCTGGAACTGAGAACTTAATTTCACTAGAAAACTTAAGAGAAACTAAAACAGTATGGAAAAATGCTGGAGTTCATATTATAGATTTGGGAGATGGAGTATTGAATGTAGAATTCCATACTAAGATGAATACAATTGGTAGTGAAATCCTTCAAGGATTGAACAAAGCCATTGATTTGGCAGAAACTGATCCGCAATGGAAAGGAATTGTAATTGCCAATGAAGGTCAAAACTTCTCGGCTGGTGCCAATGTAGGAATGATATTTATGATGGCAATTGAGCAAGATTGGGACGAACTAAACTTTTCTATCAAAGCTTTCCAAAATACAATGATGCGATTGAGGTATTCTTCAATCCCAGTTGTTGCTGCTCCTCACGGAATGGCGCTTGGTGGTGGTTGCGAAATTTGCTTGCACGCAGACAAAGTAATTGCAAACGCAGAAACTTATATGGGTCTTGTAGAATTTGGAGTTGGATTAATTCCTGGTGGTGGTGGAACCAAAGAATTTGTTGTTCGTTTGAATGATGAATTAAAAGACGGAGACATCAGAACAAATCAATTAAGAAATAGATTTTTGACAATTGGTCAAGCCAAAGTTTCTACTTCAGGAAAAGAAGCGTTTGAACTAGGTTATTTGAGAGAAGGAACGGATGAAGTAATTGTGAGTAGAGCACACCAAATTGGGTATGCAAAACAACAAGTTATTTTGATGGATGCTAAAGGTTATGTGGAAAAACCACAAAGAACCGACATTGAAGTAATGGGGAACGAAGGAATTGGAATTGTATATGTGGGAGCTCATTCAATGAGAGCTGGTAATTACATTTCTGACCACGATCAATTAATTTCTGAGAAATTGGGAACTGTAATGTGCGGAGGTGAATTATCGAAAAGAACTAAAGTATCTGAACAATATTTATTGGATTTAGAAAGAAAGACTTTCTTAGAATTATGTATGCAAGAAAAGACGCTTAAGCGAATTGAAAGCATCTTGAAAACAGGAAAAGTTCTTAGAAACTAATCTTATTCAATAACTAACTAAAAAAATTAAAATGAAAGATTCATATATAGTAGCAGGATTTAGAACAGCAGTAGGGAAAGCGCCTAGAGGGATGTTTAATTTCTATAGAGCAGATGATTTGTCGGCAGATGTTATCAGACATTTGATGAAAAATGTACCGAATGTAGCTGCAGATCAAATTGATGATGTAATTGTAGGAAACGCAACTCCGGAAGCAGAGCAAGGACTAAATATTGGAAGAATGGTTTCTTTGATGGGATTAGATTCTGAAAAAGTACCAGGAATGACTGTGAACAGATATTGTTCTTCAGGATTGGAAACGATTGCAATTGCCTCAGCAAAAATCAATAGCGGAATGGCTGATTGTATCATTGCGGGTGGAGTAGAAACTATGTCGCCAATTCCTTTTGGAGGTTGGAGATTGGTTCCTAACGCTAGTGTTTCTAAGAAAAGCCAAGAATGGTATTGGGGAATGGGATTAACTGCAGAAGCAGTTGCCAACCAATATGGTGTAACAAGAGAAATGCAAGATGAATTTGCTGTAAACTCTCACGCCAAGGCAGAAAAAGCAATTGATAGCGGAAGATTTCAAGATGATATTGTTCCAATATTGATTGATGAGACTTACCTAGACGAAAACGAAAAGCAACAGACTAGACAAATCATTTGCGAAACAGATGAAGGAGTGAGAAGAGGGACGAATATGGAAGGCTTGGCGAGATTAAGACCTGTGTTTGACGCGAGAGGTTCGGTTACTGCGGGGAATGCGTCACAAACTTCGGATGGGGCTGCTTTTGTAATGGTTGTTTCTGAGAAATTTTTGAAAGAAAATAACTTAACGCCAATCGCAAGGTTAATGTCTTATTCGGTAGCTGGTTTAGAACCAAGAATAATGGGAATGGGACCTTTGTATGCAATGCCAAAAGCACTGAAACAAGCCGGACTTACAATGAATGACATTGAGCAAATAGAATTGAACGAAGCATTTGCTTCACAATCTGTAGCTGTGATGAATGAATTGAACTTAAACCCAGATATCGTAAATGTAAACGGAGGAGCAATTGCACTCGGTCACCCACTAGGATGTACTGGAGCAAAATTATCTGTTCAACTATTTAACGAAATGAGAAAAAGAGGACAGAAATATGGTGCAGTAACTATGTGTGTAGGAACTGGTCAAGGAGCTGCAGGGATATATGAATTATTATAATAAGAACTTTAAATCTAAATACAATGGAAGCAATAAAAGGAGGTGAATTTATCATCAGAGACACAAAAGCAAGCGAAATATTTATCCCAGAAGAATGGACGGAAGAGCAAAAAATGCTTGCCGACATGTGTAAGGATTTTATTAAAACCGAAATTATGCCCCATTTGGATAGAATGGATTCTATGGAAGAAGGATTTATGCCTGCTTTGATGGAAAAAGCTGGAGAATTAGGTTTGTTGTCTATCTCAATTCCTGAAAGCTTAGGAGGGATGGAAATGGATTTTAAAACAAGTATGCTAGCAACCGAAGCGCTTGGAGGAAGTTACTCTTTCTCGGTAGCTTACGGAGCACATACGGGTATTGGAACTTTACCCCTATTATATTACGGAAATGCGGAACAAAAAGCGAAGTACATTCCAAAATTAGCTTCGGGAGAATGGAAAGCTTCTTATTGTTTGACGGAACCAAGTGCAGGAAGTGATGCCAATTCTGGTAAGACAAAAGCTGTTCTTTCTGATGACGGAAAATACTATGAAATTACTGGTCAAAAAATGTGGATTACCAATGCAGGATTCGCCAATTTGCATACTGTGTTTGCAAAGATTGATGATGACGATAAGTTAACCGCTTTCTTAATTGAAGCGGATAGCGAAGGAATTACTTTGAATGCTGAGGAAAAAAAGATGGGAATAAAAGGTTCGTCTACTCGTCAGGTATTTTACAACAAAGTAAAAGTACCAGTTGAAAATATGCTGTCGGAAAGAGAAAATGGATTTAAAATTGCTCTGAATATCTTGAATATTGGAAGAATTAAATTATCTATCGGAACAACTGGAGCAGCCAAAGAAACTGTTTCTACTTCTGTTCAATATGCTAACGAAAGAGAACAATTTGGAAGACCAATTGCTAAATATGGTGCAATAAGAAACAAAATTGGAAAAATGGCTGTTTCTATTTTTGCAAGTGAATCAGCAAACTATAGAGCTGCACAAAACATTGATGATGCAATTAAAGCATTAGTTGATGGAGGAATGACCAAAGAGCAAGCGACATTGAAAGGGATTGAGCAATTTGCTCCTGAATGTGCTTTGTTAAAAGTTGTAGGGTCTGATTGTTTGGATTTAGTGGTGGATGAAGGAGTTCAAATTCACGGAGGAATGGGATATTCTGCTGAAACATTGGTTGAAAGAGCTTACCGTGATGCCCGTATAAACAAGATTTTTGAAGGAACAAACGAAATCAACAGACTCCTTTTGGTAAACATGATTCTGAAAAAAGGAATGAAAGGAGAATTGGATTTAATGGGTCCTGCAATGAAAGTAGCAGACGAATTAATGTCGGTTCCTAGTTTTGAAGAAGGAGAAGAAGGATTATTTGCGGCTCAAAAAAAATCATTACAAGGGTTTAAAAAAGCCGTATTAATGGTAGCTGGATCAGCCGTGCAAAAATTGATGGCAACTATGGCCAAGGAGCAGGAAATATTGATGAATAATGCTGATATGATTATTGATACGTATTTGGCAGAATCAATTATGCTAAGAGTAGAAAAGTTAGTTGCAATGAAAGGAGAAGAAGCTTGCCAAGAGCAAATTGCTATGGTAAAAGCATTCTTTTACGAAGCATCATACCGAATCAATAAATCGGCTACAGACGCGTTAAATTCTTTTGCCGAAGGAGACGAATTAAAAATGATGTTGATGGGATTAAAGCGATTCACTAAGCATGAGCCGTTTAACATTAAAGAGGCTTATCAGGCTATTGCAATTAAAATTATTGACGAGAACGAATATTGTTTTTAAGACTAAAAAATCTTAATTTAATGGTGAAAACTTGATGTAAAATAATGGCATTATTAGAAAACAAAGATAAACTATTGATTGAGAGGCAAAAGCTAAACGCTTTACTTGAAATTACCAATGCAGTAAACAAAAACTACAAGGTAGCTGAGCTAATTGTTCAGTTCGAAAATGTAATGCAAAACTATATTGGAATTAAAAAGTTAGCTTTTGTAAATAAGAAAGATTCGTGGAAATGTATACTAAACTATGGGGTTAAAAACCATTGTAATGATTTAAAAATTAAAGAGCTCCTAAAAATTGACGGGACACTTATTATTGATAAAAATGAAAAGCATGTTTTTGAGCAATTCAATATAATCATGCCCGTTTTTCATAAAGAAAAAGCCCTTTCTTATTTGCTTCTTGGAGGAATTGAAGAGGATGAAATGATGCCGTTTATTGAAACCCATCTTGGATTTGTACAAACTCTTGCAAATGTTGTTTCTGTTGCTATTGAGACTAAAACTCTTGCTAAAGAGTTAATAAATAAAAAACTAGAAGAAAAAGACATGAAAATTGCTGCAGAAATGCAGAAATTACTTCTTCCTGCCAACTTACCTTCCAATCATTTAATTGATATAGCAGGTACCTATATTGCTAAAAACATGGTTAGTGGAGATTACTACGACTTTATTCGTATTAATAAAAATGAGTATATCTTCTGTATTGCAGATGTTTCAGGAAAAGGTACTTCAGCTGCAATGCTTATGTCAAACTTTCAAGCCACACTGCGAGCAAATGTTAAGTATAACCATGAGAATTTAACACTAAAAGAACTTGTGTCTGAGTTAAATACAAGTGTTATAAATGCTGCTAAAGGAGAAAAATTTATTACTTTTTTCATAGGATATTATAACGAAACAAATCGTAAGCTAAAGTATGTAAATGCCGGTCATAATTTCCCTATCCTTTTTCATAAAGGAAAAATTCAGGAATTACAAACAGGTTGCACTCCGCTTGGTATATTTGAGGAACTTCCTTCTCTTGAGAGTAAAATTATTGAAATTGAATCGAATACAATAATTGTTTGCTATACTGATGGAATGGTTGAGGTTGAAAACGAAAACGAAGAACAATTCGAATCCGAAAGATTATCAAAAAGTATTGTTGCAAATAGTTATCTTAATATGAATGAGATGAATAAGGCGCTATTTCGTGACGTAAATAAATTCAGAGGTGATAACGAATTTCCTGACGATACTGCGCTATTGAGCTTAAGAATTATATAGTTCTTCAGCTATTTTAATATTCTCTTTTTTCTTTTCAATTCGTGTAGTTTTTGCTGTATCAGTAAAAAACGTATGTGTTTTCAAAAATTTAACTTGCTTGGCGTGAAACTCTTTCTCTGAGCTAACTATACCATTAATTAAATACTCCTTCTTAAGTTTTTCACTAATGTCTTTGAAGTCTCCTCGTCCAAGGTAATCTAAATCGGCATCTCTTATTATTTCCTCAAGTAAATTTTTTGGTTCATGATGAATGTCGGTTGCTAAAATTAAAGCTTCAACTTTATTAATTTGATCAATATTAAAGCCGTAGTTAGGCATCATTTCTTTGGCATATTTTGCGCCAATTATCTCATTAGCATGGTATTGTTCAATAAATCCAACATCATGAAACAATGCTGCTGTTTTCAGTAGTAAAATATCTTCGTTATATATTTCTTCGCCAAAACCAATAAACTCTACTGCATTCATTATGTTTAAAGCATGGTTTTCTGTGTGATAAAAGATACCTTCAGGTAACTTATCTTTTAATAATTTAATCACATCTCTAGTCATTCGAACATAATCTTGCTTTATGCTTTTAAGATTATTAGCGTATTGCCAAAATATTTTATTTGGCTCTGTTCCTTCTGCATTAGCAGATAATTCTGGTTTAATTCTATTCACAAAATACATAGGTATGTTGCCTACATTCTTTGTTTTAATCTCTCCTCGTTCTTCACAATCAAAATAAGGGTATATTTTAAGGTAAGTTGCCTCAGATATATTTACTTTTCCAGGAAAACCTGCCTCTTGAACTCTACTTGCCACATTTACTGAGCTTCCCCACACGTCAAACATTGGTCGCTTAGTATCAAGAACTCCTGCTACTATCTCTCCCGTGTTTAATCCAATTCTTATCTTCCAACCAGATTCATCAATATGATTAATCATAGAAACTGCCTCCTGCATCTGTAATGCTGATAAAACACTTAGTATAGGGCTCTTAAATGATTTTTTTGGAACACCTCCAACAGCAAAATAACAATCCCCTATTGTTTTTATTAAAATCAATTTATTTTCAGTTATGATTTTATCAAAAGCACGAAAATAAATGGTTAATTTATCCACCAATTCTTCGGCACCAATATTTGGAGTTATTTTAGAAAAAGACACTACATCAGCAAATAAAATTGTAGCCTCTTTGTAATAGTCAGGAGTTAAAGTTCCTTTATTCTTGAGTATTTTAATGATTTTTTTGGGGAATATATCCTGAAGTAATTCGTCCGATTTTTTATGTTCTATTTCTAATAAAGAGTTCTGTTCTTCAATTTTTGATTTTTGTATTAAAATTGTTTCTGTTCTCCTCTCCATAAACTCCCGCATGTTGTTCCTTTGTTTTTTTCCAAATAGAAAAATAACTCCAACTCCTATGGCTAAAACCACGGAAATAAGTTGCCAAAACAATAATCCAAAGAAGTTACTTTGGGCTAATATTGGAACAAAAAAATTCCATTCTCCTGTCATAGATAAAGATGCTATGAATGAAAATGGAATCATTTTTTAATGAATTTATTAGTAAACTAGCCTAATTTAAACAGAAACTTATTCTGCTTTTTTAGCCCTAGGTTTTGCCTTTGCCGGTTCAGTTAACTTTTGACCTACAAAAGTACCTTCCATTATTTGTTGCTGAAAGTCTTTCATGCCTCCTGGAGAATGAGGAACTAAAATTGTGTTGTTACCTTCTTTGGTTCCTATACTATTCAATGTATCGAAGTATTGAGTAAGTAGAACAAACTGCATTACCTCAGTTGAGTTAATTTCATCCAATGAATCTTTAAAATCTTCAATAGATTCTTTAAAACCTTTCACAATTGCAATTCTTTGTGCGGCAACTCCCTCCCCTTGCAATCTCTTACTTTCTGCATCTGCTTCTGCTTCCTTTACAATTGTAATTTTGGTTGCTTCTGCTTCCTCTAATGCTGCTTCTTTATCTCTTTTAGCTGCATTAATTCTGTTCATAGATTCTTTTACATTCTTATCAGGGTCAATATCCGTAATTAATGTTTTAATAATCTCAAAACCATAATCATCCATAGAAGTAGAAAGACTACTGTTTACTGCATTTGCAATATCATCTTTTCTCGAGAATACATCATCTAACTCGAGCTTTGGAACTTCTGCACGAATTACATCAAAAATAAATGAAGAAATCTGTCTTGCAGAATCATCTAGACTGTAAAAAGATTCTTTTGTTTTGGTTCTTATTACTTTATATTGAACTGAAGCCTGCATATTTACAAATACATTATCTTTTGTTTTTGTTTCTACATGTACATCAAGTTGTAATACTCTTAAGTTTACTGTTCCTGTTACAGAATCAATAATTGGGATTTTAAAACTTAAACCAGAGAAAGCAATTCTGTTAAATTTTCCAAGTCTTTGTATCACCTTCGCAGATTTTTCTGGGACGATTACAATCGACATTACAAGAAAAATAACTGCTAATACTACAAGAATAATCATTCCTGGTGATGGTGCTGATGCGGCTAATAAAATCATAATTTTTGTTTTTTAATTGGCTGTGTTATTAATTGTAATCTGTGGAGTTTTGATGTTTTTCAAATCTCTATCAAAGTGGTACAATCCACTTTTATCGTCTCCTATTAAATTAAGCTGGTCCAAGATTGTTCTTACTACAGCTTCTTCTTCAATTTGTTCGGAAACATACCATTGCATAAAGTTCATTGTTGGAAAATCTTTTTCTTCATGGCAAATTCCTACCACCTCATTTACTTTAGCTGATACTGCTAATTCGTGTTTTAAAAAATCTTCGAATACTTGTCTTAATGATTTAAAGTCGTTTTGCGGCATTTCAATTCTAGGAATAACTGCCTTACCTCCTCTTTCGTTAATGAACTTTACAAGCCTTAGCATGTGCATTCTTTCTTCATCAGATTGCTCATAAAAAAACTCCGAAGTTCCTCCTAATCCGTTTACCTCTGCCCAAGATGCTACTGCCAAATAATAATGTGACGAATAGGCTTCGACTATTAATTGTGAATTTAGTGCTTCTTCTACTCTTTTGTTTAGCATAATTTAATTGTAATTTTGTTTTACTTTGTGTTTACATAAAAATACAAAAAAATTAATCAAATAAACAGCATTTACCTTTAATATAGAATTGATATGAATAAAATTGAGCACATTGGAATAGCGGTAAAAGACATTGAAAAATCTAACAAATTATTTAGCTCTTTATTCAATAAGGAGCCATACAAACAAGAAGAGGTTAAATCTGAAAACGTACTAACTTCATTTTTTCAAACTGGAGAGTCTAAAATAGAGTTGTTACAAGCTACTCACGAAGACAGTGCTATTGCAAAGTTTATCGAGAAAAAAGGCGAAGGAATTCATCACATTGCTTTTGATGTAACCGATATTCATGCAGAGCTAAAGAGATTAGAAAAAGAAGGGTTTAAAATAATAACTAAAGAACCTAAAAAAGGAGCTGACAATAAATTGGTGGCATTTCTTCATCCAAAATCTACTAATGGGGTGTTGGTTGAGTTGTGTCAGGAGATTGTTGCGGAAGATTAATTTAAAACGAACCCAGAACAATCCAAGTCAATGTTGCCACAATTGATGTTCCTATAATTACTATAACGTCTTTTGGTTTAACTTTTTATAAGGGTGAAAACTTATAACAAAAGCATAAATCAATGTAGCAAATATCCCTATAATACCTAAAACAATAAATGCCAAGAAAAGCATTTTCATGTCTATTGTACTGTGCAATATTATCACTGCACTACCAATTTCTTCACGACAGAGTTTTCTCCACTAGTAATTTTAATCAACAAAACACCTTTTGGCAAATCAGATAAAACTATTTTTTTTCCTTCATTTTCTGGAGATTGAGATTGAATTATTGCTCCTAAGGTAGAGTAAACCTCAACAGAATTTATTGCAAATGTATTCTCTATAGTTACAGAATTATCGGCTGTTGGGTTTGGGTATAGCGATACCGATTCTAATTTATTTTCTTCAATACTCGTATAAGTTGGTAATCCCCATATTTGTGTTACCCATTCTGGGTGATCAATAAATGGATTTCTATTTCCTTGATACGCGTACGACCCATTATTCCTTACTATTTCTCTCTGGTTCACAGTGTCTTGCAGATGCCAAGAAATTAATACATTCAAAAACCATTGGTCGTAAACTTGAGTAGATGTTCCGTTTAGTTGTGCCCAAGGCCATGAAGCAACTTGTGTCTCATACCTTGTTGCAAAATATAACATACATCTTGCTATGTCTCCTTTAAATTCGTCAATTGGTTCGAATACAATGTTTTGATATCCAGGAGAGGCTGATGGTCCTTTTTTAGATCCATTCATACTCGTCCAAGTAGTAGAAGATACTTCTCCGAAGGGAAAACTTCCTCTTTGCCCATTTACATATCCATCCGAAGGAACTACATGGTGAATATCAGTTCTCATTGGATAACCTCTTCCAAATCCACTCTGAGGGAACAAATGCTCTCTATTATAACAGTCGTTTTCCGAGTTATAGTTTCCGCAATTTCTAGTATTATGACTGTAAAAATAATTGTCTGGTCCTGCGGGGTTTTCCGAATACATATCTAAAACAGTACTGTCATTGTCGTAAAATTTATCTGTATCAGTAGTCATATAACCTCCATACAAACTTCCATACCCTCTATCAATGTGCCCGTTAGTAATAATTTTATTAAGGGCTGTTTTAAGTACGTAACCTGTTTTTCCAATGGTAGAATCGTAATACCCTGGTGGGATTTGTGAAATTCCATCAAGACAAACAAATAGAGTAATTAGCAGTAATAAATGTTTCATAGTATTAATCAATATAGCTTAATTTAAGCATGTTAGTTTTTCCACTTTCTTCTAATGGAATACTAGCTGTGTTAATTATTAAATCCCCTTCTTTTACATGTCCTCCTTTTTTAAGCATGTAATGAATGTCAGCAATTGTGTGGTCAGTACTTACCATTTTATCGTAGTAAAATGTTGTAACACCCCAAACCAAACTAAGTTTAGTAAGTAGTTCTTTATTTCCTGAGAAAACAAAAATGTGAGCTTTTGGTCTTTTACTAGAAATTTTAAATGCAGTATATCCCGAGAAAGTCATTGTTACAATTGCCTTTGCTTGTGTTTTATCAGCCAAATTACTGGCATTAAAACATATTGAATCTGTGATGAATCTTTCTGGACTTCGTTCAGGATTTTTATCTTCAGGCCTTTCTTTTAATCTAAAATCTCCTGTTTCTTGAAGAATTTTTACCATTGCCTCAATCACATAAATAGGAAATTTTCCAACCGAAGTTTCTCCACTAAGCATAACTGCATCAGCTCCATCCAATACCGCATTTGCAACATCATTTACTTCGGCTCTTGTTGGAGTAGATGACTCTATCATACTCTCCATCATTTGGGTAGCAATAACAACTGGTTTAGAGAATTTAATGCATTTTTCCACAATCATTTTTTGTACAATTGGTACTTTTTCCATAGGAATCTCAACTCCTAAATCACCTCTGGCAACCATTATTGCATCTGCTTCTTTTATAATTTCATCTATGTTATCTACCGCTTCTGGTTTTTCGACTTTAGCTATTACTCTAGCTTTTTTGTTTTTGGCAGATATCATTCCTTTTAGCTCAATAATGTCTCTTGCTGAACGAACAAAGGATAACCCTATCCAATCTAAATTGTGCTCTAAGGCAAAATCTAAATCAATTAAATCTTTTTCTGTTAAAGAGGGTAAAGAAATTACCGTGTTTGGTAAGTTAACTCCTTTGTTGGATTTTAAAATCCCTCCTTGAGTAACTTTAGCTCTTACCGTATCTTTTCCGTTTGTTTCAAGAATTTGCATCTCAAGTTTACCGTCATCAAGTCTAATGAATTCACCTGCCTTTACATCTTTAGCAAAGTTTTCATAATTCATGTAAACTTTCTCAGTGTTTCCTATACAATCTTCACTGGTAAAAGTTATTTCATTTCCACTAACCAAAAGGGTGTTTTCTTCCATTTTACCAACCCTTAATTTAGGCCCTTGTAAATCTCCTAAAGTTGCTATGTGAATTCCTTGCTCCTTGTTAATCTCAGCAATATTTTTAATCACTTTTAAGTGGTCCTCATGAGTTCCATGCGAAAAATTAAGACGGCATACATTTACACCTGCCTTTATTATTTTTTCTAGGTTCTCTTTAGATTCTGTTGCTGGACCTATTGTTGCTATTATTTTAGTTTTTCTCATTCTTGTTATTAAAATAGTAAATTATCTTTAGATTTTAAGGTAGATACTTCCACTTCAAAGGCTGTTAAGACAATATTAATTTTTCTTATCTCTCTCAGCATTTCACTAATTTCGAAATTATCGTAATCATAAAATATTAAGAAAAAATCTGATGGTTTGGATTCTGGAACAAGTAATCTTCCCCTTGATTTGTTGCTAATTAGCCTCAAATCTTTTTCCTCCATCTCGTTTTGATAAAAGTACATTGAAAAATTGGCAGTATCTCCTTTTTTACTAGAAAACAACACATCTTTCTCTTTGTACAGTTGCACACCAAACTTTTTATTAATCTCCCAGCAAAGCCTGTAGTCTTTGGAATGCGTGCTAATCCCAATTAGTTTAAAATCATATTCAAACTCAGTAAGTAGTACAGTTTTGCTCATGCTAACCATAAAAATAACAAATAAAGACACATAAAATGATTCGTTTTAAATAAAACATGAATTTTTGCATAAAAAAAGAGCCGTTTAATAAAAACGGCTCTTTTAAATTTTAATATAATAGTTGACTAGTTTCTACCAGCTCTTTTTCTTTCAGATTCGCTCAATAAGATTTTTCTTAATCTAATGTTTAATGGAGTTACTTCCACTAATTCATCTTCCTGGATATATTCCAAAGCCTCTTCTAAAGAGAAAATAATTGGTGGAGCTAACTTTACTTTATCATCAGCACCTGAAGAACGCATGTTAGACATTTTCTTTGTCTTAGTTACATTCACTGTTAAATCATTGTCTCTAGAGTTTTCTCCAATTACTTGACCTGCGTATATTTCTTCGTTTGACTTTACGAAAAACTTACCTCTATCTTGTAGGTTGTTTAATGAGAATGGAATTGCTTTCCCCATTTCTAAAGAAATTAATGACCCTGCAGACCTTCCAGGAATTTCTCCTCTGTGTGGTGCAAATTCTTTGAATCTGTGATTCATAATAGCTTCACCAGCAGTTGCAGTTAATAAGTAATTTCTAAGTCCAATAATTCCTCTTGATGGAATAATGAAATCAATAGTAACTCTATCTCCTTTAGGAACCATGTTCAACATTTCTCCTTTTCTCATTGATACCATTTCAATTGCTTTCCCAGAAACTACTTCTGGTAAATCAATTGTTAATTCTTCTATTGGTTCGTGTTTTTTTCCGTCAATTTCTTTGATAATTACCTGTGGTTGTCCAATTTGAAGCTCGTATCCTTCTCTTCTCATTGTTTCAATCAATACAGATAAGTGAAGAATTCCTCTTCCAAATACCATGAATGAATCAGCAGAACCAGTGTCTTCTACTTTTAGAGCCAAGTTTTTCTCTAGCTCTTTGTCCAATCTATCTTTAATGTGACGTGATGTTACATATTTCCCCTCTTTACCAAAAAATGGAGAGTTGTTAATCGTAAACATCATACTCATTGTTGGCTCATCAATCTTAATCGTTTGTAAAGCTTCTGGGTTTTCAAAATCTGCAATTGTATCACCAATTTCAAATCCTTCTACTCCTACAATACCACAAATATCTCCTGTTTGAACTTCAGTTACTTTTAATTTCCCCATTCCTTCGAATACAAAAATTTCTTTCACTTTAGATTTTACGATACTTCCATCTCTTTTTACCAAAGAAACGTTTTGTCCTTCAACTATCGTTCCTCTCTGTAATCTTCCTACCGCAATTCTTCCTACGTAAGCAGAATAATCAAGAGAAGTAATTAATAACTGAGTGTTACCTTCGTCAAATACTGGAGTTGGAATATGTTCCAACACACAATCCAATAATGGAGTAATGTCTTCAGTTGGCTTTTGCCAATCTGTACTCATCCATCCGTTCTTTGCCGAACCATATATTACTGGAAAATCTAATTGTTCTTCACTAGCTCCAACACTAAACATTAAATCAAATACGTTTTCGTAAGCGATTTCTGGTGTACAGTTTTCTTTATCTACTTTGTTTACAACTACAATTGGTTTAAGTCCAGCTTCAACAGCTTTTTGCATTACAAATCTTGTCTGTGGCATTGGTCCTTCAAAAGCATCTACTAATAGTAAAACTCCATCAGCCATGTTCATTACACGCTCAACTTCTCCTCCAAAATCACTGTGGCCTGGAGTATCAATAATGTTAATCTTAACACCTTTATAGTTTACCGATACGTTTTTTGCTAAAATCGTAATCCCTCTTTCTCTCTCTAAATCATTACTATCCATGATTAATTCCCCTGGAGTTTCGTGATCAGAAAACAATTTTCCTGCTAAAATCATTTTATCTACTAGTGTAGTTTTCCCGTGATCTACGTGGGCAATGATTGCGATATTTTTTATTTCTTGTGACATAAAATCAATTAAATTTTGTGCAAAGGTAGTGTAATTGTTCACAATTGCATTAAAACAAGGGTTATAATTGAGTTAATGGCGACTAGTTAGCTTTTACATCCACCCAATCCCCATGTTCTTTTATCAATCCAATTAATTCGTCTAGTGCTTTTTCTTCAGGAATGTTTTTCTGAACTACGGTCTTCTCTTTGTAAAGCGTGATTTTTCCTTTTCCAGTTCCTACATATCCATAATCGGCATCCGCCATTTCGCCTGGTCCATTTACAATACAACCCATAATTCCGATTTTTAGGCCTTTTAGGTGACTAGTTTTTGCTCTTATTTTTGCAGTTGTTTCTTGTAAATCAAATAATGTTCTTCCGCATGATGGGCAAGAAATATATTCTGTTTTAGAAATACGAGTTCGTGTTGCTTGAAGGATTCCAAAACCAACTTCGTTCATAAACTTATCTCCTCCACAGTTTTCTGCTGCGATAAAAACACCATCACCTAATCCATCTACCAGCAAACTTCCCATATCTACCGAAGCATCAATTTGTAATTGTTCTGGTTCTAAATCTTTGTATGCTCTACCTATTACGACTGGCGTTTTACATCCATAATGGAATAATCCATTGAACAATTGCCTTTGCTCAGCCATTCCGTGTTCGTTATACGTATCGATAACTAAAACTGCTGTAGAATCGTTCTTTATTTTAGTAGCAAATTCTTCGGTTAAATCTGTTAAAAGCGTGTAAATGAAATTGATTTTATAGTGCTTTTCAGTATCTGTTAAATATAATTTTGCATCCATAAAAGGATACGAACGAGGTTTGGCTTTATTCACTTTCCAAGTTTCGTATTCGTATACTAACCCCAAAGTTCCGGGGATTTCAAAATCAATTGTGTTTTTATTCAAAAAGATGTAATCACATGCTTGATCGGTTAAATTCCATTTATCTAATTGTACCGAGTAATTGTATCCCAAAGCAAATAAATTTGCAGGTTTTATCTCTTTTTTCAAAGAAAAATCTGCCATTACAATTGGCACGTTTCCTCCTCCAATATTCTGAACTTTAGTTGATTCTCTGTGCGAATATTCAAATGGGCTAATGTAGTTAGGGAAATCCAAGGCAAACTCTTTGTGCTTGGCTCTGTTCTCGTATCTCGCTACTATTTTTTGAGCTACAGGAATTTCTGCTTCTGCTTTTTCGGTTAATGAAACTCTTATTGTGTCGCCAATTCCATCTTCTAACAAGGCTCCTATTCCTACTGCTGATTTTATTCTTCCTTCTTCGGCTTCTCCGGCCTCGGTTACACCTAAATGAAGCGGATAATTCATTCCCTGCTCTAGCATTGTTGCCACTAATAATCTGTAGGCTTGCACCATCACTTTTGGATTACTAGCTTTCATAGAAAGCACTAATTCGTGATACTCATGATCTCTACAAATTCGAATAAATTCCATTGCAGATTCTACCATTCCTAATGGTGTATCTCCGTATCTGCTCAATATCCTGTCAGACAAAGAACCGTGGTTTGTTCCAATTCGCATTGCCACTCCATTCTCTTTACATAAAAGGACCAGAGGAGTAAATTTACTTCTTATTCTTTCCAATTCTTCTTGGTAAGATTCATCAGTATATTCGTATTCGTTAAATTGTTTTTTATCAGCATAATTTCCTGGGTTCACTCTCACTTTTTCTACAATTCCAGCAGCAACCTCAGCAGCATTTGGAGTAAAATGAATATCGGCAACCAAAGGAACATTGTATCCAGCTTCACGAACTAATCGCTTAATTTCTCTTAAGTTTTCTGCGTCTTTTTTACTTGGGGCAGTTAACCTAACAATTTCACAACCTACTTTAGCTAAGCTAATAGTTTCCTCTACCGATTTTTCGGTATTCATTGTGTCTGCAGTAGTCATAGATTGAATCCTAATTGGATTATCGCCTCCAATTCCAACCTCTCCAACTTTTACCTCTCGAGTTTTCATTCGAGAATAATGAGTGATGCTATCGCAGTATGGTTTATTATTCTTCATTTATTCCTAATTCTATGTCTATTCTTTCAATAATTTTATTGGCAAGCTTCTCTGTTTTCTCAATTACCGAAAGGTTATAAACCGACATTAATAATTGATATTTTATTATGTTTCGAAACTCATGGTTTTTCAACATTGTTAAAATATATTCAGAACTTGGTGACCCCTCATAATTCATGTTTTTAATTAAATATGGAGTGATATTTGTAGCTACAAGCTCTTTGTGTGTGTTAGACATTGTCTCTAGACCTTGATAATAAGTTTCGTAATACATTACCAGACCTCTTCTCAAGGTGTCATTTTTAAAAACTCCTAATTTACCACTATACTTTAGGTTAATGTATGTTGCATTTCCCTCTTGTAAATCAAAACTGTTTTCTAAATACATCTCAACAGAGTCAATCCTTCCATAATTTCTTTCATTAATTGGAGTTAAGTATTTTTTGTTTTTTTCAAACCTTTCTTTATAAAAATTGAGCACGTAAAGGTCTGACTTTAAATCGCTCTTTATGGTTTTATAAGATTGAATTTCTTCGGAAGCAAGCTTTTGATTTTCGTCCCATTTATTAATATTAAAAGCGGTTAAAATTCCAAGAGTAACTATAAGAAATTCAAAAAAGAACTTCTTAATTATGGAAAATATGCTTGCTTTTTTTTGATTCATTTATTTTGTTGGATTTGCGTATAATTTAATTTCCTCTCCTTTGATCTCGTTTCCACACAAGATTACTAGTCTTTCTACTATATTTCTTAACTCTCTTATATTTCCAGTCCAGTCAATTTTTTTCATTTCATCTAAAGCATCTTTTGAAAATGTCTTTTTGGGGATTCCTTGCTCTTCACAAATCATTCCTATAAAATGTTCTGCCAGCATTGGAATGTCATCTCTACGCTCATTTAAAGAAGGAACGTGAATCAAAATTACGGCTAATCTATGATATAAATCTTCACGGAATTTCTTTTCCGAAATTTCTTCTTTTAGATTTTTGTTGGTTGCAGCTAATACTCTAACGTTTACTTTAATGTCTTTGTCTCCTCCAACTCGGGTAATTTTATTTTCTTGAAGCGCTCTTAGTACTTTTGCCTGTGCAGAAAGACTCATGTCTCCTATTTCATCCAAAAATATCGTTCCGCCTTCGGCTTGTTCAAACTTTCCTTTTCTTTGTTTAATAGCAGAAGTAAATGCTCCTTTTTCGTGACCAAATAGCTCGCTTTCAATTAATTCTGCAGGAATAGCCGCACAGTTTACTTCTATAAATGGAGATTTTACTCGTGAACTTTGTTCGTGCAATTGCCTAGCTACTAGCTCTTTTCCGCTTCCGTTACCCCCTGTAATTAGTACTCTTGCATCAGAAGGGGCAACTTTGGAAATCATTTCTTTAATGGCAGCAATCTCTTTGGATTCACCAATAATTTCGGTTGTTTTTCCCTTATGAATTTTTCGTTTTAACACTTTGGTTTCTTCCACCAAATCGCTTCTTTCAAAAGCATTTCTTATGCTCACTAAAGTTCTGTTTAAGTCCAGAGGTTTTTGAATAAAATCGTAAGCTCCTTTTTGAAGACATTCTACAGCCGTATCGATAGTTCCGTGACCAGAAATCATAATTACAGGAGAATCTACTCCGGTTGATTGTAATTTTTCTAATACCTCAACTCCGTCCATTTCTGGCATTTTGATGTCGCATAAAATTACATCATACTTGTTTTTGGACGCCAAATCAAATCCAACTTTCCCGTTTTCTGCTACATCTACTTCGTATTTTTCGTTTTCTAAAATCTCTTTTAGTACACTTCTTATTGGTCTTTCGTCATCAATTACGAGAATTTTGGTCATAGGAATTAGATTTTTTTCTTGATAAAGGATAAAAATAAGAGTTTGGCGGGAGTATCTCCAATAAAAACCTATTATTTGTTGTTAAAGTATTGTAACCAAATTTATATTAGCGGTTACTAAAGACAAAAAGAGATTTATGCGTTTTATTTTCATCTTAATATTTTACTGTTTTGTATTGACTAGTTTTGGTCAAATTCCAAATTGCGAGCCAATTAGAGGGGAATATTTATTTATGAGCAAAACAGAAGTAAGTAATCAGTTTTATCGAGATTTTTTGTCTTCTGTTTCAGAAGAAGACAGTTTAAAGAATTATCCAGTTGAAGTTAAGTGGAGAAAAGAATATCGGTATGGAGAACCTTATTCTGTAGAGGAATACTTTCGCCATCCTGCCTACCAAGATTATCCTGTAGTTAATATTACTTATGAAAATACTGTAAACTATTGCAACTGGTTAACACAAAAGTTAAATCAAAATTTTCTTTATCAAAAAGTACTCGTTCGTTTGCCAACCGAAAAGGAATGGGAATTTGCTGCAAAAGCTGGAAATGATTTTGCTATTTATCCTTGGGGAACTCAATCTATGAGAGTGGAAGAGGGAAAGTATAAGGGGCAATTACAGGCAAATTTTGTATTAAGAAAAGGGATAACAATGGCCGATAAATATGACATCACTGCTCCCGTTTTTTCCTATTGGCCAAATGATTTTGGATTGTACAACATGAGTGGAAATGTAAGCGAAATGGTAGCAGAAAAAGGACTAGTAAAAGGTGGAAGCTGGAAAAACCGATCGGATTATTTAAGAATTGATAAACAACAATATGTTTATTCTGCCTCACCAGAAGTGGGGTTTAGGTATGTGGTGGAGATTGTAGAATTACCTCAGCCTAAAAAACAACCAAAACCAATTGTGTTGAATAAAAACTTCTTTAAAAAGTATTTTGTTGAGATAAATGATACGCTTTTAGTTGGAAAATATGAGGTGACAAATGAACTTTTTCAACAAATGATTTCTGTTGCTAAAGTTCAGGTTCCTAATCGAGAATATAAATGTACTCAATGGGAAAGTCTTTTCCCATACAGTCAGTTGTGGATGAATAATTATAATTCTCATCCAGATTTTTATAATTATCCAGTTGTAAATGTTGATTTAACGGATGCTGAAGTTTTTTGCAGGTGGTTTAAGGATGTTTATTTTGAAATTTTTAATGAAAAAGTAGAAATCCGCCTACCCACAGAACAAGAGTGGCAACTGGCTTCTTCTGGAGGTGATGAAGGAAAACCTTACCCTTGGTTTGGTCCTTATTTAAGAAATAGCAAAGGAAATTACTTAGCCAATTTTAACCCAAAAATGAGCGAAGATGAAAATGTGAATGGATACGATACCTTATCGCTCAATAACTTTTTTCAAACTCATTTTACCGATTTACACGATTATGATGGCGAAGCAGTAATTGCTCCTGTAGATTCTTATTTCCCTAATGATTACGGATTATATAATATGGCTGGGAATGTAGCCGAAATGGTTCTGGATTCAAATTATACCAAAGGGGGCTCTTGGAAAAGTAAAAGCTATTATTTGCAAATTAACTCCAAAGAGGAATGGAACAAACAAGCTAATCCATTTACAGGGTTTAGGATTGTAATGATTAGAAAGCCTTAGATTTTTGGTATAATAAGTATCCAAAAATAACAATTAAAACTCCAAAGAAGTAAAATAAATACTTGAAGGGTTTTTCGCTTTTAAAAGCTATTTCAGGCTTATCTTTTGTTAATACAAACTCTGTTTTTCCTCCATTTATTTCTAACAAATGAAAGTTCTTTTGTTTGCTACTAAAGTTGAAAAGTAATGTGTTTCTAATTTTTTGTATTGGTCTTTTTTCAAAAGTTATTTGATATTCCTCATGGTGAGATTGCCCTTTTTGATCGGTTACTTTAAGTAGCTCTAATTTTTCTCCAGCCTCATCTGTTAAAATTAAATTCACCTGGATATATAAGAACAAGGAGTTTTGAATGTCTTGAAACGTAGATTCTTTATTTAAAGTAGAGTCAAACATAAAAACCGCATTCCTAAGAGACCAAGGAAACTCTGCATCTACCAAAATAAAAGTGTCTTTTTCGTAAATCGAAAAAGACACTTCATTGGGTGAATGTGCAAGTATTGGGTTTAATGAAAAGATTAAACCTAGTATTATTAGAACTTGTCTCAAGGTCCTATTTTGAAATCTTGTGAAGGTGTTCCTCTAAAATATCTTGGGATGCTTGGGAATGCATCTGTAATTACATAATAATAAGTTCCAGAAGGAAATTCTGGAGTTACTCCAGTTCTTCCATTTGCTTCGTCTAAAGTTCCTAATCCAGATACATATTCGTAATCATTGCTGTAAATTCCGTTATAAACATCACAAGGAGCAGTTACTCCATCTCCTCCTCTTTTTCCTGATTTTAATCTATAACTAGATGTCATTTCAGCAACTGAAGATGTATTATCGGTAGCTGTTGAGTAAGCATATTTATAATAAATTGGAAACCCATCTGCAGCATAGCCAATCATAGTCATTGCTGATGAAGAAATTGACAAGCTTTGCAAATACAAAGTTGGCGAGCCATGATAATGGTATTTTCCTGTTGGTTGAACATGTGCACTGTTACAATCCAAACCAAGATTTACATTTAATGCTTCTAGGTTCCATAGCCAATTCACATTTGGGTCCATTCTGCTTGTGTGTGGGAAAGGCTCAGCAGCAACTGGATCTAATTCTACTCCATTTTTTAACACTCCAAAAGAATATTGAGGCCCAACATTTGGTCCCGTTCCTGTTGAAGAAAGTAAAGCGGTAAAGCTTGCTGCAGCAGATGGGGTAGTTGTTATTGCATAAGTTTCTGATTGCTGAGAAATAGCATTGGGATTAAGTGAACCCATACCTCCTCCAAACTTTCCTACCATGTGGCTTGGAATTGAATTTGATGTAATTGTTCTGGTAGTTCCAGAAACTGACTCGGAATATTGAGGCGTAAACGATAAGGTTTCTCCACAAGGTCCTCTAGACCCATCCAAAACCTGGTCGGTTGTACAAGTGTCAACTGGAATTATTGTTCCTGTTGTAGTACATTCAACTACTTCTGGGTCGTCTTTTTTGCAAGAAATAATTGCTATCGAAATAGAAGCAATTAAAACTATTGATTTTGTTAGTTTACTTATCATGTCGTTTGTTTTTTGGTCGTTTATTAGGCTGAAAAACTGTTCCTAATTCGTCTGCTAGTTTGTTAAATTCTTCTTTTTGTTTGTCGTTACAAATGTTTTTAATGTCCTTAAAGTGATTGAAATGAAGTCCTTCTATTTGCTTAACTTCTGTAGCTATAACCTGAATTAACGAATCGTTAAGTGATGGTGTTTCGCTCTTTAAATCCTTATAAATATTATTTTTAGCCTTAGTTATTCTTTTATGAGTATTTTCAATATCATTCCTGTGGACCTCTATTAATTTAGCAAATTCTGCTTTTTGAGGTTCATCAAAATCTAACCTTTCAATAATCATTTTCATTGGTGGTTTAGAATGATTGTTTTTAGGCTTTCCAAAATATAGAAATCCAATTAGTATCAAATTCGAAACTATTAAAAGAGCAATAATAATTTTAGTTTTCTTATTCATAATAGGAATAATTTAAAGTGGTGTAAGGGTTAAATTCTGCTTCAACCTCAGTATTGCTTTGTAACTTTTGTTGCCCAATAATTCCAATATTTACAAAAAGAGTTATTATGGCAGCAGCTAATAAAAGCTTAGTCTGCATACTTGATTTCTTTTCTTCTTGTTCAATTTTATTTTTTATTTTATCCAATAAAAAGTCCGGAATCTCAACAGAACTAAACTGTTCTTTATGTAATAACTGTTTTTCCATTTTTTATAGTCTCTTTTTAAGATTTTTTCTCGCTCTTGACAACAATGATTCTAAAGCTTTCTCTTTTATTTTTAATATACTAGCAATTTCCTTTTGCGATAACCCTTCTATTCCTTTAAGTATTAGAGCAGTTTTCTGATTCTCAGGAAGCTTATTAAGTTCTCCCATTATTTTCTCAACTGCTTCTTTGGTTTCTATTTTTATCCCTGGATGATCAAAGTCTATCTTGTCATTATCCTCATATTCTCTTGAAAACAGAACTCTTAACTTTCTGTTCTTAGATTTTATAACATCCAAACAATGATTTATAGTTATTCTGTAGATCCATGTTTTTAGACTAGATTTATTATTAAATCCTTCTATCTTTTGGTAAATTTTTACAAAAACATCCTGAGTTGCTTCTTGAGCATCCTCGGTATTGTGTAAATAATGAAGGGATAGGTTGTACACCAATTTAGCATAATCCTTGTAAATGACATTAAATTGGGGCTTGTTTTTCATACGTAATTCAAACGGAATGTATATATATGACCATACTAGTAATCGTATCCTTTCAAGCCGGATATGATAATATTGAATTAGTTGTTTCTGATCGTTCCAGTCACACTAATCACGGCAATTTTTCGCTTAGTATTAGCAGTAACAGTAACGTATTTAGTTTGCTCTCCAAGTGGCATTCCTGGAGTAAACTTAACAGTAATTGTTCCTGTTTTTCCTGGTTCAACTGCTTCTTTGGTATATTCAGGAACAGTACAGCTACACGAACCTTTTACACTAGTAAAAACTAGCTTTTCAGTTCCGGTATTTGTAAAGGTAAATGTATGTTTGTATTCATAACCTATGGCTATAAAACCAAAATCATGATTGATTTTATCAAACTTGTATGTAGTAATTGGTAATTCTTTTTCATCAGAACCAAGGGCTGTTCTCAAAGCTAGCTCCTGTTTTAATTCAGCAATTTCTTTTTGCGCTTTTACAAGATCGTTCTCAATATTCTCGTAATATTGACCAAGCTCATTATATTTCTTCTTGCTTACACAAGAAGAAATACTGAGAGCTAAAAATATAAATGCAATGTGTTTTAACTGCATTACTTATGTTATTGGATATTTACTCCTTCTGGTGCAATTGGCTGAGCTGGTTGCTGAGGTGCATTAGGGTCTGCCTGAATATCTCCTGTAATAGTTAATTGAGTGGTTGCAGGTGACGTATTAGCTGTAATCGTTACATACTTAGTTTGAACACCTGATTGTCCAGCTGGCTTGTATTCAACTGCAATTTCTCCTGTTTCTCCTGGAGCAATTGGTTCTTTTGGCCATTTTGGCACTGTACATCCACAAGATCCTTTTGCGTTTGAAATAATCAAAGGCTCAGTTCCTGTATTAGTAAACGTAAATGTGTGCTTGTTTGCAGAAGTAGATAAAACTTTTCCAAAATCTTTCTTTGGTGTTTTAAAGTTTATTGAAGTTAAAGGACCTGCTGGAGCAGCTGGCTCCTGAATTTGTGGTTGTTGAGGTTGATTTGCATTGGTTGCAAAATCATTTGTTGCAGGAAGTACTCCTGAATTAACGTCACCTACATTATTAACTTGAGATGATGGTGTTGCAACAACTCTAGTCTTTTTATTAAAAATAGAATAAGTGTTGAATAAAGTAAGTGCTCCTATTACGGCAATTGCTCCTATTATTATGTTTTCTTTTTTCATGGTTATAAATATGTTTTTGTTTTGGAACACAAATATAAAAAAATATTAATTTTTAGTCGCTTGTTCCTTTTTATTTAAATATTCCTTCTCTAGCTAGTTTCAATTTTTTATAGTCTCCATTTTGAAGTAATTCTATTCCCTCTTTGTAAATTGGATTTAACTCGTTAAAAATTTCATAAAACTCACTAAACCCATAATAATTTTGAGCAATCATTGCTTTTAGTCTTATAGTAATCGCTTCTTCTGCTTCTTTATATTCTTCCTCGTTATATTCCAATTTGTTTTCAGTTGCAAAAGCTATTAATTCTTCTACC
>CALLII010000149.1 GCA_938009745.1 uncultured Flavobacteriales bacterium | reverse complement strand
AGTATTTTGTCATAGGAATTTGGTTGCTATTTACAGCTATCTCCCTGGCATCTTCTGGATTAGCTTTTCCTTTCTCTACCAATAACTTTGTCATTGGTAAGTTTTTATTTTTAGCTGCAGTTTGAATGTATTCACTCCTATAAGATGTAGCTCCAGCATCTAAAAGCAATCTTACTATTTCAGTATGTTTGTTATCTACTGCTCCTTTAAGTCCCATCTGAGCAGTTGCATTATTAGCCAATAACAGCTTAACCCAATCAGCTTTTCCTTGTTTTGAAGCACTGTCGATAAATGTATTTGCGTATGCTTTATTTTGTAGAGCCACTTCTCCCATTTTAATATTCCCTTTTTGATAAGAAAGAGAAAGGGCTTGGTTGGGGCTTGCTTTGTATTTAGTTAACAAATCAGTAAATAAAGGCAAGTCATTTTTATTAACGGAATAACTTAGTGCTGGCGATCCATTTGCTCCTTTTTCAAGTGCCAATTTCATGGCTGTTTTATTGTTTTTAGATATTGAATAATCTAATGCTTGCGAGGAAGAGCCTCCATTTGCTAGACCTAATTTTACAATTTCCATGTTATTTCTATCAATCGCAATATTAATAGAGTTGTTGTCCGTTAACCTAACTCTATTGGATGTTAATGTTTTATACATTACTGCATCACTCTTTTCTGCAGCAGCAATAAGAGCCGAGTTATCTCCTTCGGTAATGTGTAATAACATGTCTACCATAGGTGCATTGCTACTTTTTATGGCAGTAGTAATCATAGCTGAGTTTGCCGGGGCTCCATGGTTAATGAAAAGTTCAACCATTTTAATATCATTTTTGTCAACTGCATACTTAAGTTCGCTCTCGCCCATGTGGACTTTAGATTTTGACATTAAGTAATAAATCATTTCAGAATTGTTCATAGCTATGGCTTTCTGAACATGCTTAAGCTGAGGAACAGCTTTGTATCTAATTAATTTATCAGCATTTGCTACTTTTCCTGTTGCAACTTCATTAAGCAAAGCTTCAGAGGTTGGTCTTACCCCGTTTCTTAGAAACAAATCTATCATTGCAGGGTTTCTGTATTGAGGCTTAGTAGCTAAAGTTAATTGGCTAGATTTAGATAAGTTTCCTCCTTTAAATAAACGCTCAACCATCTGTGGCGATACTTTTGCCATTATAGCTTCTTCGATAATACCATCTTGCTTTAATTGTCCTCCTTTTCTTTCTAGGTTATCTATTTCTGCAATTCTGTTGTATCTAACCGCTATAAAAATTTCTTCTTTTGTTGGTGGTGGTGGTGGTGGACCTTTTCTTTCAACATGTTTAATGGTATATGAAATTTTAACTTCTTCATCATCACCCCTATCTTCAAATCCTTTGAAAGATCCATTTATAGTTGCTCCTTGTTTCAAGTCTCTTATGTTAATGGTTTTTGTACCTGGCAACATGTCATAATCAACATTCGAATTCCATTCCATTACTCTTGAAATTATCTGAATCCATCCTTGACCAGCATCTATATCTGAGTTTTTGATATAAAAATCTTTTTTATGATAGACATTTACTGATTGGCCTTCTTCCGTATCGTCACTTCTGTTTACCATAGATTTACCATATGAAAATGGTGTGGCGCCATTATTACTCAACATATTATTAGATACTTTAACTAAGATTCCGCCATATAATTCAAGTCCATTATCATTTATTCCTTCATCATCTGTTGTCGTAATTTGATTTATTGTAACAGTAAAATGTGTGTAATTATAAGGTGTAATTGCCTTTGTTCCATTACTAACTTTAGGTGTGTAACTGTTTCCTATAAATAAATTTTCAAGCCCTTTACCAAGGTCTTCAAAAGCTTCTCCCATATACTCGGCTGCAACTACTATTCCCTCTCCAACAACCTCAGCACCTTTTACTATCTCTTTTCCTACAATCTCAGCACCTTCTACAATGTAGCCTCCAAGGTCTTCAAATGCAGTTTCTAACTCAGCTCCTAAATCCTCAAAAACATTAGCTATTTCATTATCTAATGTTCCAAAAAATTCTATCACATCATCTCCTATAACACTCACTATCAATTTTCCAAAAGCATCTTCGCTAATGTCAAGCTCCATTTTTACTTTTTCCTTTAAATCTGTTCCGGCAATAGTCATGTCAATTTCAACTTCTACCTTTCCTTTCATAGAGTTTATTTCTCCTTCAAAAGATATCTTTCTAATATTAAGAGCATCTTTCAAAAGCCCTTCTACAACATAACTTCCTGCTACTGCCATTCCTCTATCCATCTCAGCAAATGCGTTTACTGTTTCTCCGGCTAAATCAACAAATGCTTGCTCAACTGCATTATTGGTTTTGGTTTTTGCAATTACATCTTTTGCATTTTTATATGCTTTCTGACTCTCTTCACTTTGTTTGGTAATGAAGGCTAGCAGTTCATCTGCAACCATTGTTTGTAGTTTGTTTTCAAAAGCAACTTTAGCATATATTCCACTAGTTTCAGTAATCTCTCCTACTTTTATATGTGCAGTAGCCATTAAAGCTCCATCAAGCAATTTTCCAGTTACTTCAAACTCAAATCCATCTTTATCTATTTGAATAAAAGTTTCGGCTTCAATTCCTATTACCTCTACAGCTGCATTTAATTTAAAATGTGGATTAGTAGCATTTAATCCTAAACTAACGCTTGGCCCAGAGATTGATCCATCAGGATTAGGTCTTGCTCCTCTAATTGCAAATAGTGTTGTTTCTCCTGATTTAAGCTCATAAGGATCCATTTCTCCATAGGCTGCTATTCCCGATTCGGTAAAAGAAAACCCTATCATTCCTTTAATCCCTGCAAGGGTTAATCTTGCACTATCTAAAGCTATTCCTGGGTAATAAGTTCTGCCGAACAACTCCATTTCTTTTAGTACAACTTTAAGTTTTGCTGATTCAATTCCTGTTTCTAGCATTTCTTTCAAGGGACTTTCAATCTCAACCCCTTCAGAAAATGCATTAATAAATGCTAATGGAGTTATATTTTGTACTTCTGCCACAAGCATACTTCTGGTTAAATCGGCAATATTAAGGTTGGCTACAAGTGAACCACAGATGTGTTTACTTGTATCGCTTACTGATCCTAATCTTAAGTTACCACCAACTCCAATTACATTTATATAAGGAAAAGTGGTTCCAACTCCTCCCCTTATTCCTAAAGCTCTTATTCCTACTCCTGGAATTCCAAAAGGGTTAGCCCACTCTGGTTGAGTCTCCAAACAAGTTTCTGGTTTAGCTGCTCTCCTATCTCCTGCTGCTAAACCAGCTTCTAACTCCAATACAGCTCCAGTTGGTGAAACTGCAGCAATTAATCCTCCAAAGATTTGAACCCTGTCTTCTGGCTTATCTCCTGTTTTAAAAGAACCTGCTCCTTCAAATCTCATTTCAACTCCGCCAGTTACGTTAAGTCTCATTCCTGCTCCTAATTCATCAAATGAAAAAGCTCCATCTCCAATTTCTAACCCCTCAAAATCAAGTTTACCATACAAATTGATTGAATTAAATGTAATAGGCATTGACCCCACCAAAGTCACATTTTTTACTTTTAAAACGTCAGAAATATCTTTAGGTAAAGCTATATTTGAAAGAAGATTTAAACCTTTCTTTACATTATATTTTGCATCTTCTGTTGATGAAGAATTAATAAATTTTTCTTCAATTATTGTCTGCTTATTTGATATTATAAAATGAGAGCCT
>CALLII010000148.1 GCA_938009745.1 uncultured Flavobacteriales bacterium | reverse complement strand
ACAAGAAATAACAAAATCGACTGATGAAGATCTAGAATATTATACATATTCGATTTCAAATTTAGGATGGATAAACTGTGATAGATTTTATAAATATGAAGATGTAATTACCCAGAGTATTACTTTAAAAAACCAAGATTTGGAGTATAGCTTAGTGTTTAAAGATATTAACTCAATACTTAAAGGAATTAAGAATAAGAATGAATTGTACTTCAATAAAATACCACCTAATCAAAACGTTACTCTTATTGGATACAAAATAAAAAACGACAGCATAATATACTGTTGCGAGTCTTTCTCAACTTCAAAAGTAAACTATAGTCTCATTAAGGAAAATGTAATTTCATTTAATGAATTTAAAACAGAGATAAAAAAACTCAACAACTAAAACAGTATTTAAAATACTGGACAAAAAAAAGCAGCCACAAACTGCGACTGCTTTTCTAACTAATTAAATAGTAAAGTTTATTTTTTAGCTTCTGCTTCAACCTCTACATCAAATTTTATTGATGCTGAAACTACTTGAGTTTCGTCTTGATCGGCCGTATAGTCTAAATCCAGAGTCACGTATATTATATCTTGATTTAAATACTCAGCAATTTCTGTATCGTCTAAAATATCTAAAGTCAATTCTTTATCAGCTCCGGTAATGTCATTTTTGTTGGCTACTGCAACCATTGGCAAATCATCTGAAGAGAAAGAAAGTTTTGCTCCTCGAACAGCAGACAAACCAGCAGAATCGGTTTTAGAAATTGTAACAGAAGACAAAATAGCTTCTTCCATTTTTTCTTTGGTAATCATTGGATTAGCCTCCAATAATTCTTTGATATTTAATTCTTGAGTTGCAGAATTTCCACCACCTTCAAATATATCTGAAATATTAAAAGTTTGTGTAGGAGTTTCCATACTCACAGTTTCTGTTACTACTGAACAAGAAAATAAAGTAGCTGCTAAAGCCAATGAAGTGATAGCAATTTTAAAAGAAGATAATTTCATAATGAATGTGATTTAAGTTAATTTTTTAATAAAGATATAAAATAGATTTAAAACCTGATGTAGTTAACTAAACTAGGTGGTATAATATTTTTTTCGGAAAAGATAAATGATGGAACCTCCTCTAAAAATATTCCAAGTTACGAAAGATATCCAAACTCCATAAAGCTTTAAATCATACCAATCTAACAAATATGAAAGTGGCCAAAACACCAAAAATGTAGCTAAAACTAGGGTATTTCTTAAGTAAGCTGTTTCACCCAAACCTTTAAAAATACCATCAAAAGTAAAAGTGACTCCACTAATGAATTGAGCTATAATAATTATCCAAAATACAGAGTAAAATATTGATACAACTTCCTCATTATTACTGAATAAGCTACCCAAAACAGGATAAAGAGCTACAAAAATCAATGCTAAAACTCCGGCTACTATCAGGTTATACTTAACCAAATCTTTAGATAAAACGGACAAAGCTTTAAAGTCTTTTTTACCCAGTAACTTTCCAGAAATGGCATTACCTGCATTAGAAAACCCATCAATAAAAAAGAATGAGAAGACCCAAATATTAATTAGAATTGAATGTGCAGCTAAATAGTTTTCTCCATAGGAAATTGAATATCTATTGGCTAAATAAAAAGTAAAGTTTAAGGCTATTGTCCTTATCAGCATATTAGCAGACATTGCTAACATAGTTTTAAATTCTGGATTGGGCCTTGGCTTAGTAAATTTTGGAAACAGATTAAAAATAGTTTTTCGTTTAGCAATTATTGTAACAATAATCAACATAACTACCTGTGCAAATACACTTGCCCAAGCTACTCCTTCGATTCCCATGTTTGGTTGAAAATCTCCAATTCCAAAAACTAAAATATAATCCAGAATCATGTTAACTATTGCGCCAGAAATACTGGCGTACATAATCCAAACGGTATTTTGCATCCCCCTAAAAACACCAAAAACTGTATAAACAATCATAGAAATTGGCAATCCAACAATTCGGATATTGAAATAAGAAATAGACATCCTAAGCAATTCTCTTTGCTCGGGCTTAACTCCATAAAAATCTAGAAATATACTTTCGGCAAAAAGAAAAGAAAGCCCTCCAACTATAACTCCCAACATTGCTCCAAATAAAATTGTTTGCGGCACTAGTGATTTAATATCGCTTAACTTTTCTGCTCCCATATATTTGGAAACAATAGAAGAAATTGAGGTTCGTATTTGTGATAAACACCATAGTAATAAAGTATAAAACCCTGCTCCCAAACCTACTGCAGATTGAGAAATATTGGAGGTTTCACCCAAATTCCCAATTATAGCAGTATCCACCAAACCGATAATTGGCTCGGCTATTCCTGCAAAAATTGCAGGAATTGCGAGTATTCGTATTTCTTTAAAACTTATTTTGGTTGAATTCACGGCACAAAGATACGTTTTAAAATATCTAATTCAAGTACCCGAATGTAAAGTTAAATAAGGAAAAAAGGCGCTAAGTTTAATGCTATTTTATTTCTTAATATTGGGCATTTTTGCTATTTTCGACAAACAAAAATTAAAAGTCAAAATGCACGTAGCAATATCAGGAAATATAGGAGCAGGAAAAACAACTCTAACTAAATTGCTAGCAAAGCATTACAAGTGGGATACACATTTTGAAGATGTTGAAAATAACCCTTATTTAAATGACTTTTATGAAGACATGCAAAGATGGTCTTTTAACCTTCAAATATTTTATTTGAATAGCCGATTCACTCAGATTCAAGAGATCAAGAATAGTGAAAAAACGGTAATTCAAGATAGAACAATTTATGAAGATGCTTATATTTTTGCACCCAACTTGCACAAAATGGGATTGATGTCAACTAAGGATTTCGAAAACTATTTTTCTCTTTTTAACCTGATGGAAAAATTTATTTCGGCTCCTGATCTTTTAATTCACCTTAGAGCAAGTGTACCAACATTGGTAAATCAAATTTCTCAAAGAGGTAGAGAATACGAAGAAAGCATTAGACTTGACTACCTGAAAAGACTTAATGAAAGATATGAGGCTTGGATTAGTACATACTCAAGCGGAAAAGTTATTATTGTGGATGTAGACAACAATAATTTTAAAGAAAACCCTGAAGATTTAGGGAAAATTATCACAGATATTGATGCAGAAATAAACGGATTGTTTTAATCCACAACATAAATTTATCCAGCAAACCGATAAAAAAGTAATTATCTTTAATGCTGTTCGTTCTTTACAATACAACAATACTTATGAAAAAAATAATACTTTTACCTGTCCTTTTCTTAGGACTAATGTCTTTCTCACAGAAAAAATCCAACAGAATATCAAGCATATTATCCGAGGCCAGATTAGAAAACATAAAAGAAAACTCTACTATTCCTGGGTTCATTCAATTTAACAAAGGCTTGGAACCAAATATCTCTGAAGTTCAGGAATTACTGAATAGTTTCTCAAAAACGAAATTTACTTTAAATGAAATTTCGAGAACTGATGATCAGTTAGGTTTCACTCACATTAAATATCAACAGGCAATAAATGGAATTCCATTGGAACTTTCGTTTGCTGCAATTCACTTAAAAAACGGAAAAGTAGTTTCGGTAAGTGGAAACTTATTTAGCGGAAAAGTATCCTCTTCATCTAAAGGTATTTCTGAACAAGCAGCTTTACAAAGTGCATTAAATACTATAAATGCTGAACAATACAAATGGGAAATTGCCGAAGAAGAAGCATTCATCAAAAAAGAAATGAATGATGTAAATGCAACTTTTTATCCAAAAGGAGAATTATCCTTATTGGAAACAAAAGCTGGGTTAAGGTTAACTTATAAATTTAGTATTTACGCTCACAAACCTGTAAGCAAAGCAGAATATTATGTAGATGCAGTTACTGCGAAAGTATTGTTCAAAAATGCTATCATACACCATGCTGATGTTCCCGGAGTAGGAAGTACTGGTTATAGTGGAACAAGAGTAATTGTTACCGATTCATTCTCTTCAACTCCTACTAATTTTAGGTTGCGTGAGTCTGGAAGAGGACTTGGAATTGAAACTTATGACATGAATACGGGTACAAATTATGGAAGTGCTGTTGACTTTACTGATAATGATAACAACTGGACTTCTACAACTAATAATGACCAATATGCTTTAGATGCTCACTGGGGAGCAGAAATGACTTACGATTATTTTTGGACAGTACACGCCAGAAATAGTATTGATGGAAATGGTTTTAAACTTAGAAGTTACATTCATTATGATGCCAATTACGTAAATGCGTTTTGGGATGGACAAAGAATGACTTATGGTGATGGAAATGGAACTACAACTTCTCCATTAACTACAATGGCTATTGCAGGGCACGAAATTACTCACGGATTAATTTCTAATACGGCAAATCTAGTTTACAGCTATGAATCTGGTGCATTGAACGAATCTTTTGCAGATATTTTTGGAGTTTGTATTGATTTTTGGTCAAGACCAACATTAGCTAACTGGTTAATGGGAGATGAAATTTACATTTCTGGAAATAGTTATTTCCGTTCAATGTCTAACCCAAATGCAAGAAACGATCCAGACACTTATTTGGGAACTAATTGGTATGCTGGAACAGGAGATAATGGTGGAGTTCATACAAATAGTGGAGTTCAAAACTTTTGGTTCTACACTTTAGTTACTGGAGGAAGTGGAACTAACGATAATGGAGATGCTTACAGTGTTTCTGCATTAGGAATGGATACAGCTTCGAGAATTGCTTTTAGAGCACTTACAACTCCTGGTTATTTATCAAGAAATTCTCAATATTCTGACGCACGTTTTTACTCGATAAAAGCTGCAACTGATTTATACGGAGCATGTTCTCCAGCAGTAATTGCAACTACTAACGCTTGGTATGCTGTAGGAGTTGGCGGACCTTATGTTGCAGGAGTTCAAAGTATTTTTGCGACTTCGGATAGTGTAGGATGTCAAGTTCCTCATACAGTTTCCTTCACAAACAACAGTAACAATGCAACTGCATTTATTTGGGATTTTGGAGACGGAAGTACGAGTACAGCAATTAACCCAACTCACACCTATTTTGGTTTTGGACCATATTCTGTTGAATTATATGCAAATGGAGGAACTTGTGGAGATGACACGTTAATGAAAGTAGCTAACGTAAGAGTTGACACTTCACTTCCTTGCCCAGTAATATTGTTTAGAAATGCAAATGCAACATCAAACGAATGTTCTGGAACTTTATATGATGATGGAGGAGCAACAGGTGATTACACTGCAAATCAAGTTTCTTACTTTACTATTTCACCTACCAATGCAGTAAATGTTACTTTAAACTTTACATTTTTTGATATAGAACCTGGTGATGTAGGAAACTCATGTAATTATGACTATTTAGAAGTATATGATGGTACCTCAACTTCTGCTCCACTACTTGGAAGATATTGCAACAACAATCTTCCTCCGGCTTCATTAACTTCTTCTGGAGGTTCATTAATGATTAAATTTAGAGTTGATGGAGGCCTTGAATTATCAGGATTTCAATTAGACTGGAATTGTTTACAACATACATCTCCACTTCCACTTGCTTTAATGTCTACTGGCGATACGAACATTTGTAAAAATGAAACTGTTGCTTTTACAAACACTAGTTACAACTTTACAAGTCACGCTTGGAGTTTCCCTGGAGGAACACCTGCTACTTCAACAGCAGCTAATCCAATAATAACTTATAACACTGGCGGAACTTACAATGCTCGACTTATTGCAACAAACTCTAACGGAGCTGATACAACATACCAAACTATTATTGTAAAGTCTGTGTGTCCTGTTACTATGACTCCAAATGGAAATATCACTTTAGTATCTTGTGATGGGCAATTAATTGATGATGGCGGGCTTACAGGTGATTATTCGCCAAATCAAACTTCATACGCGACAATTTCTCCAACTGGAGCTCAAAATGTAGTACTTAACTTTAACGCATTTGATGTGGAAGCTGATAACTGTATTTATGACTATATGAAAATTTATGACGGAGCTTCAACTTCATCTCCTTTAATTGGAAAGTATTGTAATTCTACTTTACCTCCCAATCCTCTTGTTTCATCAGGTGGTTCATTAACTATTGAGTTTTATGCTGATGCTGGATTAGAATTAGATGGATACGACATTGGATGGCACTGCTCATTAGTAGGGATTAGCGAAGTAGAGAAAATTGAAAAAGTTTCTATTTACCCTAACCCAACAACAAATCAAGTCACATTAGAAGTTGATTTTAATCAAGCAACTACACTTAATGTGAGAATAATTGATTTACTTGGTAAAGTTCATTATCAGAGTACAACAGAAGACCAAGCAATGCAGTTTACTGATAGAATTGATGTATCTAATTTAGCAAGCGGAACCTACATTATTTATGTAAACGACCAAGCTCACAAATTGATAAAGCAGTAACTAAATATTAATGCAATAAAAAAAGGCCTTCACTATTAGTGAAAGCCTTTTTTTTGTTCTATAAATATGTATTATAATTTCATCTCAGGAATATCGCCTTCAATAATTAAATTACCTTCCGTAGCATTTTGAATTTCTTCTACAGAAACTCCTGGAGCTCTTTCTATTAATTTAAACCCTTCTTTTACCACTTCTATAACAGCAAGGTTAGTTACAATCTTTTTCACACAGCCTACACCTGTTAAAGGCAAAGAACATTTTTTAAGAAGTTTAGACTCCCCTGCTCTATTTGTATGCATCATAGCTACAATAATGTTATCTGCAGAAGCAACTAAATCCATTGCTCCACCCATTCCTTTAACCATCTTACCTGGAATTTTCCAGTTTGCTATATCACCAGTTTCTGAGACCTCCATTGCTCCCAAAACAGTTAACTGAACATGTTGTCCTCTTATCATAGCAAAACTTGTAGCAGAATCAAA
>CALLII010000147.1 GCA_938009745.1 uncultured Flavobacteriales bacterium | reverse complement strand
AGATACAATACATTCTTGCAGACCAGACACATTTAATCTTGCAGCTACAGCAGTTAATCTACCTGAAATAGGAACATGGACACAAGTGGATGGAAACATTAATCGTGTAACTTTTGTTACTCCAAATTCAGATACTTCTTCAGTTCACAACATTGATTACGGAACATATAAGTTCTTATGGACTGTAGATAACGGTTTCTGTAGCTCTTCGGATACTGTGACTGTAATAGTTGATAGTATTTCAGATCCATTTGCAGGAAGAGATACAGCATTCTGTTTTGTAACTAGATTCACTTTAGGAGCGACTCCAGTTTCGAGTCCTATAGATATTGGTAGATGGAGTCAATTAGCTGGACCATCAACTCTTAATTTCTCTAATTTAAATGACCCAACAGCTACTATTACTAATATTGCAGGTGGTGACTATGAACTAATTTGGACAGTAAGTAATGCTTTATGTCCTAGTGAAAGTGATACTATGCAAATTAAAGTTTATGAACTGCCAGTCGCTATTGCAGGACTTGACACAGCATTTTGTGATAATTCCGTAATGACATTGAGAGCAATAATGCCATCACCCACAAAAGCACAAAATACTCATAGGTATAGTTGGAGTTTTGATCCAATAACCTCAAATGTAACTAAGCAACCAATATTTAGTAATATTGATTCAAATCAAGGAACTGTTCAAGTTGATTCGTTAGCGCCAGGTATATATACTTTTATATTAACTGCTACAAATGGAACATGTTCATCAGTAACTGATGTTATGCGAGTAGTTATTTATGCTTATCCAAAATCAGGTTTCATAGTAGATGATTCGACTATTTGTTTAGGTGCTTGTAATAACTTTATTGATACTTCAAATGTCAGTGATCCTTCTGGCTCCATTATAATAAGTCGTAGTTGGAGTTTTGGGGATTTAACAACTTCCTCCGATATTAATCCTGTTAAGTGTTACGATAAATTAGGTTCATATGATGTTCAACTAATAACTGTAAGTAGAGTTGGATGCGCAGATACAGTAATAAAAAGAGGTTTTATTGATGTTAACCCTGTCCCAGTTGCAGGGTTTATTGTATCACCAGATGAACTGAATCCAAGTGGACAAACAATTATTAATGACGAATCTTTTGGAGCGGACTTCTTTGTGTATGATTTTGGAGATGGAAATACAAGCTTTAGTTCTAATCCAATCCACAACTATCTATCTGCTGGAACTTATAGTATCGAGCAAATTGTATCTAATTCATTTGGTTGTGCAGATACTTTAATAAAAGATGTTGAAGTAGATTATATACCAATGATTTTTGTACCAAATGCATTTACACCAAATGATGATGGAGATAATGATGTATTTAATCCAGTAATTAGCAACATTGATGATAACGGATTTAGTATGATGATTTTCAATAGATGGGGAGAATTATTATTCCAAACTACTGATATAGCAGAAGGTTGGGATGGAACTTATATGGGAGAAATTGTTCAGCAAGATGTTTACATCTATAAGATGAAATACAAGGTGAAAAATGGATTCGAAATTTTAACCAAAGAAGGACACGTTACCTTAATCAAATAACCAGATTAATTAGATAAAACTTAAAAGGGAAGCAAACGCTTCCCTTTTTTATTACAACTACTTTTTTTCTGTTATATTAGTCAAAATTTAATAATGAAACTCTTAAAACATAAAGCTTTTTTGATAGCCTATCTCACGATAGTACTAGTGGTTTCATTCACTAATAATTCTTGGCGTATTTACAAAGATCATCCATATCAACTGGTATATGGAACAGATGTAAATCAATATTATGGATATCTTCCTCAAACTTTTATTCATAACGACCCTGCATATAAAAAAAACTTCGACCGTAAGTATTGGCTTATCCCAAATAAAAACGGAATAAACCTACCAAAAATGACTCTTGGTATGTCTATCATGTATTTACCAGGATTTACTGTTGGTCATATAATAGCTAGTAATACTAATTATGAAGCTGATGGATATTCATTGCCCTATAGTATTTCATTAATCGTGTTTACTTATTTATATGTAACTATAGCTTTATATTTATTATACCTATGTTTATTGAGGTATTTTAAACCTAGTATTTCAGCAGTTTCTTTAGTACTCATTTTTATTTCAACAAATTTATTTTACTATACTTTGTGCGAAGGAGAAATGACTCATTCTTATCTTTTTTTATTGTTTTCAGTATTGATTTTTAACACCATAAAATGGTTTGAAAATTATAAAACAAGAAATTTATTACTGGTAGCATTGGCTTTAGGAATGGCAATTTTAATTAGGCCAACTAGTATTATTGTAGGATTATTCTCTTTGTTATATGGAGTTTACACCACCAATTTTATTGTTCATTTAAAACACAATTGGAAAAGCTATTCAGTTGCATTTGTATTACTAGTATTTCCGTTTTTTATTCAAATGCTCTATTGGAAAATATATGGTGGAACATGGTTAAACTGGAGTTATGGAGACGAAAAATTTTATTTTAGTTCTCCTCATATTATCGATTTCCTAATTAGTTATAGAAAAGGTTGGTTGTTGTATACTCCAATAATGATTTTTGCTTTGGTTGGTTTATTTTGGTTACCAAAAAAAATCCCTGCAATGAAATGGAGTATTACCCTTATTGTTATTTCGGCAGTTTATATTCTCTCAAGTTGGTGGAGCTGGTGGTTTGGCGGTAGTTTTGGTTCAAGAGCCATGGTAGAGTTTTATGCATTTTTAATATTCCCTTTAGCGGTATTTATTGAGCGAGTTGCTAAAGTGAAATATCTTAATATTGCTTTTATAGCAGTTTTCATGTTCACTACATTTTATAATATTTTGGGAACTCACAAAAAGTCTTGGTGGCAATTACATTGGGATTCAATGACTAAGGAAGCATTTTGGATTACCTTCTCTGAAATTGATGTAAGCTCAGAAAACCACCAGAAACTAGAAGATGCTTACCGAGCACCAGATGATGAATATGCTAAAAAAGGATTGCCAGAGAGGGAAAGGCCTTTTGATTAGTGGTTTTCTTACTTTATTTACACTTCATTTTCAACCGATAAATAAACCATTCAAAACTCGTATATTTGCACTATGCAACCTTGGAGAGAAAAAATACACGACATAATATTTGAGGCAGATACCAAAGCTGGAAAAGCTTTTGATGTATTGTTACTTGTATTTATTTTATCGAGTTTACTAGTTGTAATGCTTGATAGTGTTCTGGTTCTTCATCTTAATGAAGATACAAACCAATTCATTCACGATACTCTTGATAAGATAGAATGGTTCTTTACCATAGCGTTTACCTTAGAATATATTCTAAGAATTATTTCGGTAAAACATCCAATGAAATATATTTTTAGCTTTTATGGAGTCATAGATTTTCTTTCAACCATCCCGTCATACATAACACTTTTCCTACCTGGAAGTGGAAGCGCGTTTAAAGTATTAAGAGTTCTTAGATTTTTAAGACTATTTAAAGTATTTAAACTTGGAAGGTTTACTACTGAAGGTAAAATGCTTGGACAAGCAATGAAAGAAAGCAAAGAAAAAATCATTGTGTTTCTAGTTGCTGTTCTTTGTATGGCAATGATATTAGGTTCGGTAATGTATGTAGTAGAAGGTGGTGAAAATGGATTTACTAGTATTCCCAGAAGTATTTATTGGGCAATCGTAACATTAACAACCGTAGGTTTTGGTGACATTTCGCCTGTAACACCATTAGGTCAGTTTATTTCATCAATAATAATGATTCTTGGTTATGGAATTATTGCTGTGCCTACAGGAATGGTAACTGCTGGTGTTGTAAAAAGAAACTTGACATATATCAATACACAACATTGTACCAATTGCTCCAAAGAAGGACATGCAGATGATGCAGTGCATTGTAAGTTTTGTGGAGAAAAATTATAAAATTTTAAAGAAGTTAAAATGGTAAGAAGAGTATTTTTGGCGCTAGCTATAATTAGTGTTGCAGCTATTATTTTGGTATCCTTATATGTAACACCAATTTGGTGGTTATTTATTATTGTAGCTCCAATAGTAGGTGTAGGGTTGTATGATATGATTCAAAACAAGCATGCAATTCGCAAAAACTTTCCAGTAATTGGAAATTTCCGTTATATGCTTGAGGCAATTCGTCCAGAAATAATGCAATACTTTGTAGAGACCGATACGGAAGGAAGACCGTTTGACAGAATTGATAGATCATTGGTTTACAGAAGAGCTAAAAACGCTACTGATACAACTCCATTTGGAACCCAAGAAGATACTTACAAAGCAGGTTACGAGTGGATTAATCATTCTTTATATGCCAAATCACATCATGATGTAGATATTGATACAAGAGTAACAATTGGAGGTAAAGATTGCGTACAGCCTTATTCTGCTAGTATTTTAAATATTTCGGCAATGAGTTTTGGCTCGTTAAGCAAAAATGCTGTAGAAGCTCTAAATGGTGGAGCCAAGCTCAATAATTTTGCACACAATACTGGTGAAGGAGGGGTTAGTCCTTATCATTTAAATAATGGAGGAGATTTAATATGGCAAGTAGGTACAGGATATTTTGGTTGTAGAGCTGCTGAAGGAGGTTTTTCTCCAGAAAAATTTAAAGAAACTGCAAGTGCTGATTCCGTCAAAATGATTGAGATAAAATTATCACAAGGAGCAAAACCAGGGCACGGAGGAATTTTACCAGCAAAAAAGAATACACCAGAAATTGCAAAAATAAGAGGGGTTGAGCCAGGAGTAGATGTTAATTCTCCACCAGCTCACTCAGCATTTAGTAATCCTACTGAGTTTATGGAGTTTATTAAACTTACCAGAGAATTATCTGGAGGAAAGCCAATTGGATTTAAATTGTGCTTAGGTGTAAAAAGAGAATTTGAAGAATTATGTGAGGCAATGATAGAAACCGGAATTACACCTGATTTTATTGCTGTTGATGGGGGAGAAGGTGGAACTGGAGCTGCTCCAGTAGAATTTTCTGATTCGGTAGGAACACCATTTTTAGATGGACTAGCATTTGTTCATGATACGTTATTAAAACATGGGTTAAGAGACAAAATCAAGGTATCTGCATCAGGAAAAATAGTTACTGGTTTTCATGTTGTGAGAGCATTAGCAATGGGAGCTGATTTTTGCCAGAGTGCAAGAGCAATGATGATGTCATTGGGTTGTATCCAAGCATTATTGTGTAATACCAATACTTGCCCTGTAGGAATTGCAACTCAAGATCATAAATTAATGAAAGGATTGGATGTTACAGACAAGAAAGTTCGTGTAGCGTCTTACCATAAAAAAACAATGGATAGTTTTGCCGAACTATTATTAGCTGCTGGCCTAACGGATAAAAATCAATTAACCAGAGGGCACATTAATCATAGAATCGAGAGTAATGTAATTAAAACTTACGAAGAGATGTATCCAACTTTTAAAGTTCACCAAGAAGCTGTTTCAGTTTAACTTGGTATCCTTTTTGTTTATCACTAAACAAGATTTATATAAATTTATCGTTATCCGATTATGAAAAAGGCTTTAATACTATCTATAGCAACAATTATGTTGCTTTCTTTTACTTCTAAACCAGAGGTAAACGATCAGTTAATTGCCAAAGAATTGGAATTAGATTCTGTTTTCAAAAAACTGAGAAAGAGTTACCAAAACACTGATTTTGTTAACTACAACAAAGAGTTTAAAGCTAAACTTAAAGAAGTATTAGCTATAAATGGAGCTTTTACTTTTCCTTTTGACTCACTTCAATCCATGTCTAAAATAACTTCGCCAGACGAAGAGTTTCGATTATTTAATTGGAATGTTGAAATGGAGAACGGAATGAATAATTTCTTTTGTTTGATTCTTAAAAAAGATGGAACCATTATCGAGTTGAAAGATAATTACCGAAACATATTAAATCCTGAACTCAAAACACTTTCTCAAACTAACTGGTATGGAGCTTGTTATTACAAAATTATTCCAATGGGAAGAGGAAAGTACACGCTTTTGGGATGGAATGGAAAAGACGATATTACTACTCAAAAAGTAATTGAAACTATGTCGTTAGGGAGGAGAAACGCAAAATTTGGTTTTGCTTTATTTAATTTTCCTGATGAGCCTAGAGTTAAGAAAAAAAGAATTATTTTAGAATACTCTAATGAAGCATACGTGAGTTTAAAACACTTTGAAACTAAAAAGGAAAGCCAGATTGTTTTTTCTCATTTATCTCCATCAACCAAACAAATGGAAGGATATCCACAGTATTATTATCCCGATTTAAGTTACGACAGGTTTGTACTTAAAAAAGGAAAGTGGGTATTTGAAAGAGACATAACAATCAAAAACGATAAATCTAAAACTGACGATTTATACAATACTCCTGAATAAATCCTCTTGATTTTTAGTATATAAATTTTGTACTTTTGATACAAATCAACTGATATGAAATTTATATTATCTCCAGCAAAGTCAATGAACTTTGATAAGCAAGACATTATTTCGACTTCTACTAACATTTCTTTTCCCGATAAAACCGAAAAGATAATGAAGAAGCTTAAGAAATTATCGGCTAAGCAAATAGGGGAGTTGATGAAAGTAAGCGCCAATATCAGTGATTTAAACTATGGTAGATTTCAAGAGTTTTCTAATGAGTTTACTGATGACAATGCCAAGCAAGCAATACTAGCTTTTACTGGGGATGCTTACAGAGGAATGGATGCGGCTTCATTTACTAAAGAAGAATTTAAGTTTGCTCAAAATCACCTAAGAATATTATCAGGTCTTTATGGATTGCTAAAACCTTTAGATTTAATCCAACCATACCGATTAGAAATGAGTACAAGAATAGAAATTTCGGCTAAGGAAAAAAACTTGTATGCCGTTTGGAAAGAGAATAACACCAAAGCGTTAAGCGAAGAATTGAAAGGAGATTACTTGGTTAATTTAGCTAGTAACGAATATTTTAAATCTATAGATACTAAAAACTTAGATGGAAAAATACTGACTATCGGTTTCAAAGATTTTAAGAATGGAGAATACAAAACCATTATGACTTACGCTAAGTTTGCTAGAGGATTAATGAGTAGATACATCATTAAAAATCAAATTTCTGATGTAGAAGAAATTAAAGGATTTGACTACGAGAATTATGTATTTAATAACGAACTTTCTTCTGAGTTGGAGTGGATGTTTACTAGGAGTTAAACCTTCGATAGTTTAATTTATATTTAATACGAAAAATTCCTTGAACTCTGTTTTCTAAATATCCAGCTCCCATTCCGGGCATATAACTATTGCAGTCTGAAAGATTCTCAATTAGAACTCTTCCGACTTGAACACCTAAGTCAAAGTCAAATGGAGTAATCGTAGTCCATGTTATTCCGATTTTGCCACTAAGCCCTAAATTATAATTGGTAATGTAAATTTTCTCTGAATAAATTACTGGATAACCAAACATTTCAAAATATCCTCTTTGTAGACTACCAGATTCAATGGATGTAGCGTTAATAATATTTGCTCCAAAGAAAAACCCGAAATTATCTGATTTGTTTTTCCAATTGTATCTTGCTCCAAGTTTAATGAAGTTTCCCGATCTTTTATCAATGGTTAAATATGGATTTCTTTTAATGCATGACCCTTCTATTTCACTATTAACGACATAACCGTAGGATATATCAAAAGAGAAATTGGACTTTAAATTTAATTCATATCCAAATTCAATAGTAGTTCCAAACACTGGAGGAACATTAAAAGTGATGTAATTAGTCTTTTCATTTTGAGAAAAACCTATGAAATAAAGGTAAAATAAAACGAAGGTTAATATAAATTTCAAAATCTAGGATTATTTGAAGGTAAATACTTGCTATGTACTAATATACAAAATCTTAATCTTTTACTCCAATTCCCGAAATCTCAACCCTAACTCCTTTAGGTAATTTACTTACTTCTACAGTTTCACGAGCAGGGAAATTATTGGCTTCAAAATAAGAAGAATAAATCCCGTCTACAGTTTCAAAATTATCCATACTATCCAGAAATATTGAACACTTAACCAAGTTGTTTACGTCCATTTCAGCAGCATCTAGCAATGCCAAAATGTTCTTCATTACTTGATGAGTTTCAGTCTCTATACTTTCAGTTTTAAACTCACCATCAAAAGGATTAATAGCAATTTGCCCGCTAATGTAAAGTGTGTTATTTGATAGTATAGCTTGGCTGTACGACCCAACTGGTGCTGGTGCATTTTTAATAGAAATAGACTTTTTCATTTGATGGATATTCATTTAAGTTAAAAATAGTTAACGGAATGTATCTTATTAATAAAGATAATTCTTTTTGGAATTATGACACTTATCTTTAATCAAACATTTATTTAGCAACAAATTGTGATTGTTACTTCTGTATAACTCTTATATTTGTTTTTAATCCTTTTTAAAGAAAGAAATAACCGTATGACAATATCAATTATCACCCTTTGGATTTCAATAATAGTGCTGTATTGCGCTATGGCTACTTGGAAATTATTTGAAAAAGCAGGAAGAAAATCATGGGAAGGGTTTGTACCAGTTTATAATATATTTATTTGGCTTAAAATCATTAAAAGACCTTGGTGGTGGGCAATTATTCTGTTAATCCCAGGATTCAGTCAGATACTAATGTTCATGGCTATGAACGTATCTATGGGACGTGCATTTGGAAAATTTTCGGCAAAGGACACAATCATGCAAATTTTTGTTCCTTTCATTTACTTTCCAATGATTGCTTTTGGTAAAGAAGAATTGGTGTATGAAGGAGAAACTAACTGGGACGATCCAAAACAAGTAGAAAGAAGAAGAATTTCAGACCATATTGCACTTTTTTTAGCTTCATTTGGTATAATAACTGCATTCGTTATTTTCCAAAAATTGACTGGTTCTAAAGAGAAAAAAGGAGCAAAGTCAATAGTTAAAGAATGGGGAGACTCTATAGTGTTTGCTTTGATAGCTGCTTCAATGATAAGAGGTTACGTGTTAGAAGCTTTTACAATTCCTACACCTTCAATGGAAAAGGAATTACTTGTTGGTGATTTTTTATTCGTAAATAAATTATCCTACGGTACACGAGTTCCATTTACACCACTATCTTATCCCTTGGTGCATAACACAATTCCATTTACATACATAAACTCTTATTCGGAGATTATTAAATTGCCTTACAATAGGTTACCAGGTTGGGGAGAAGTAGAAAGAAATGACATTGTTGTGTTTAATCATCCAGTTGGAGATACAGCTCTTTTTGGTAGATATCCAAATTCTGTTGGAGCTGGAGGAGAAATTCAGGGACACAATTACTACGAGTTATTAAGAGAAGAAGCTTACTCACAAGCAAGAGATAGTAGAATTAAAAACAAAGCTCAATTTTTTGCTAATAAAGATAAATTCGAAGCAATGGCTCGAAAAAAAATCTTGGTAGATAATAAGCTCTTTTATTTCGATATAAATGGATACACTCACAGACCTATTGATAAAAAGGAAAACTACATCAAAAGATGTGTAGCAGTAGCTGGCGAAACAATAGAGATAAGAAATGGTGATTTATACATTAATGGAGAACGCAGTATTGTTGGGGAGAATGTAAACTTTAAACATGTGGTTAAGTTTAACAGACCTTTAGGTAAATTGGAGTATCCAAAAATGAAAGAAAAGTTTGATTACAACCTTGGAAATTATAGTGATATTACTTCGGTAAACCCTGATTTTAGAGGTCAACTTCCATACAACCAGAATCCTATCTTAATAAATATGAGCGAAAAAGGAAAGCAGTTGCTCGAAAAATCTATTAGTGCAGGTGAATTTGATGATTTAAGAATACTATCTATCGCTAAACAGATTGATTCGACTAAAGATGTTCTTAAATCCTATATCAAGATATTCCCTAACTCCGAATTACTTCCTTGGACAATTGATAATTATGGGCCTCTTTGGATGCCACAAGAAGGAGCAACAATTGAGCTTAACGAAATGAATTGGGCAAAATACAACAGGTGTATTGTGACTTACGAAAACAATGAAGCGGAGTATAAAAATGGTGAATTCATTATTAATGGGGAGAAAGTAACCACTTACACTTTTAAGCAAAACTACTATTACATGGTAGGAGATAACAGGCATAACTCAGCAGATTCAAGATCTTGGGGGTTTGTGCCAGCAGATCACGTAGTAGGAAAAGGATTAATTATTTGGATGAGTAAAGATCAAGAACTTGGTTGG
>CALLII010000146.1 GCA_938009745.1 uncultured Flavobacteriales bacterium | reverse complement strand
GAATCTACACATCCCTCATCAGTTGTAGAAACAAGAGTTACAGTAAATATCCCTGGTGTAAGATATTGATTGGTTGAATTGAACAAAGTGTCCGAATTTCCATCTCCAAATCTCCAAATCCAACCGTTATTAGCGATATTTCCGCTAACAAACGTACTTGTGTTTGTAGGACTAAATATATCAAACTGGCAAGTGTTTAATAAATCAAAATCAGGAATAGAACGGTCTTTTACATAAACAGGTTTTGTTACCGAATCATAACAAAAAAATGAAGTTTCAACTTTAAGTTTACATAAATAGTTTCCTGGATTTGGATATAAGTGATTGAAGTTATTTTGAATTGTAAATGATGTATCTCCGTCACCATGCCACCATGTTGCAGAACGAATATGGCCAGTAGTAAGATCTAGAAAATTAGTTGAATCACCAATACAAATTGAATCAGAAGTGAAGTCGACAACCAAAGGAGGACGAACAATTACTTCCAAATAATTGGTGTCTTCATATATTAATCCACAAGCTGTTGTGTCCTCAAAAATCATGGAATAAGTTGTTTGATAAGCTGTAGGAGTTAGCTTGTAAATTCCAGGTGCTGTTGGAAGTGTTGCTGGACTAAAACTTTTTATTCTGACTGATGAAGTGTTTACATTGATGAAAATTGAATCACCTAAACATATGGTGTCTTTATCATCTATAATAGAAATTGCAGGTTTGGAAGCGAAAGCCTTAAAAGTATTACCTTCAATAAATACTGCTGAGTTATATATTCCATCACCAACATCAGCTACTACAAGTTTTATGTGGTAGGTTTGGTTACATTGTATGGTCGTTTGGATTCCAATTTTGGTAGTAAATCCATCAAATTGCACAACTGTAGAGTCAGTACTTTGAGGAGCAGTTGACCCATCACCATTATCAACATAGTAGCTGCTATTAACCACATTGTTAACACTATCAATACTAATAAATGTATTTGTTCCTGGAACTTTAGCTAGGTTAATAGCATTGTTAGTGAACGGACCGTTTATTCCCGGGCCACTAAGAAAAAAACCAAAAGCATCATTAACACCAAAATTTACAAACTCTAAAAACTCCTCGGATGCAAATACAAAGTTAAATGCCAAAGTATCGCTTAATGAGGTAAAATCAAATTCAAGACTAGAAACATCATAAGTGCTATCATAATTAAATGGGCCAGTGCTATTTACATTGACAATTGCTTCTAAATCAGGGTCTTTAAAGTTATTTACCAAAGGTGCTGCACCTCCACCAGCAGAATTATTTGGACCAATTGCTTCAAGAATATTTCCTGTACAAAGTATTATACCACTATCAATTCCAATGTTACTGTTAGATGCATCAAAAAAACCTCTTTGAGTACTGTCGCCTTTATAAACTATGTTACTTACGGTAATTCCTGGACCTAATAGTTTTTGTAAAACAAGTTGCTGAGGGGAATAGGCATTATTTACCTTTAATTGGGAGTAGCTTAAGCTACTTACAATCATTAGGATAATATAAACAATGCATTTTTTCATTAGAACTTGGAAATAATGTCAGCTTAAACTGTATCCAAAAGACTTTTTGTCATTCAATTAACTGTTTTACAGACGTTTTGGCCTTAATTAAGATACAAACTTAAATTGGACTTGAATTTGAAGCTATGTTTAAAAATAACAAACAAAATTAGATTACACTAATTATGAATCCAGAAAAATTTACAATAAAAACACAAGAAGCTTTGCAAGAAGCTCATAATATAGCCGAAAGTAACGGACATCAACTAATAGAAAATGGTCATTTATTAAAAGGACTTTTAACTGTAGATACTACTATTCTGCCTTATATAATGAAAGAAGAAGAAATTGATACTCTTACATTCGAAAAAGAAATTAATTCTATAATTGATACCTATCCAAAAGTTTCAGGAGGTAATATTCAATTATCATCAGGTGCTTCACAAACTTTATCCAAAGCACAACAATATGCTACCAAAATGGAAGATGAGTTTGTAGCGCTAGATCATATGTTATTTGCATTGAGCGAATCTAGAGATAGAGTTTCTGACTTGATGAAGAAACACAATTTAACAACAAAACAACTTAAAAAACACAGTATGGACTTAAGAAATGGAGATAAAGTAACTTCCCAATCTCAGGAAGATACTTATAAATCTCTCGAAAAATATGCCAATAACTTAAATGAAATGGCGCGAACTGGAAAACTTGATCCAGTTATAGGACGAGACGAAGAAATAAGACGAGTACTTCAGATTTTATCAAGAAGAACAAAAAATAATCCAATTTTAATAGGTGAGCCAGGAGTAGGTAAAACTGCTATTGCTGAGGGAATTGCACATAGAATTATAAGCAATGATGTACCCGAGAATTTACAATCTAAACAATTGTATTCTTTGGATTTAAGTGCTTTGATTGCTGGGGCAAAATTTAAAGGAGAATTTGAAGAAAGATTAAAAGCTGTAGTGAAAGAAGTAACCAAAAGTGAAGGAGAAATTATTTTGTTTATAGATGAGATTCACACACTTGTTGGAGCAGGAGGAGGACAAGGAGCAATGGATGCTGCTAATATTTTAAAACCAGCTTTGGCAAGAGGAGAACTACGTTCCATAGGTGCAACAACTTTGGATGAATACCAAAAGCACTTTGAAAAAGACAAAGCATTGGAACGTAGATTCCAAAAAGTAATGGTAAATGAGCCAACTACCGAAGATGCGATTTCTATCTTAAGAGGAATAAAAGAAAAATACGAGAATCACCATAAAGTGATGATTATGGACTCCGCAATTATTGCTGCAGTTGAATTATCGCAAAGGTATATTTCGGATAGATTTTTACCAGATAAAGCCATTGATTTGATTGATGAGGCGAGTTCTAAATTGCGAATGGAAATTAATTCCAAACCAGAAGAACTGGATGAAGTGGACAGAAAAATAATGCAATTGGAAATTGAGCGAGAGGCTATTAAAAGAGAAAAAGACAAGAAAAAACTGGATCAGTTAAGCAAAGATATTGCCAATTTGAAAGAGAAATCTCAGGAATTGCGTATGCAATGGCAAAGTGAAAAAAATGCAATAGAGAAAATTCAAGGTGCTAAAGAGGAGATTGAAAATTTGAATTTTGAAGCTGATAGAGCTGAGCGTGAAGGAGATTTTGAAAAAGTAGCTGAGATTCGTTATGGGAGGATAACTCAACTTCAGAAAGAAATGGAAGAGGGTAAAGTGAAACTTGCGGCTATCGAAAGTAAAGTGATAAAGGAAGAAGTGGATGTGGAAGATATAGCTGATGTGGTGAGTAAATGGACAGGGATTCCTGTAAACAAAATGATGGCAAGTGAGCGAGAAAAACTGTTGCTTTTAGAATCTGTATTAGAAAATAGAGTAGTGGGGCAAGAAGATGCTGTGGAAGCAGTTTCAGATGCAATAAGAAGAAGTAGAGCAGGAGTACAGGATGATAAAAAACCAATTGGTTCGTTCATTTTCCTTGGTACTACTGGAGTTGGGAAAACAGAGCTGGCTAAAACATTGAGCGAATATTTGTTTAATGATGAAAATGCTATGACTAGAATTGACATGAGTGAATATCAAGAGAAACATGCAGTTTCGCGATTAGTGGGAGCGCCTCCAGGTTATGTTGGTTACGAAGAAGGCGGACAATTGACCGAAGCTGTTCGAAGAAAACCTTATTCAGTTATCTTATTGGATGAGATTGAAAAAGCGCATCCAGATGTGTTCAATATTCTACTGCAAGTATTAGATGACGGACGATTGACTGACAACAAAGGGAGAGTGGTTGATTTTAAAAACACTATCATTATCATGACTTCTAACATTGGTTCGCATATTATTCAGGATAATTTTGAGGGAATTGAAGATGGAAATAAAGACGAAGTAGAGAGAAAAACAAAGCTTGCAGTGTTTGACTTATTGAAGAAATCTGTTCGTCCAGAGTTTTTGAATAGAATTGATGAAACGATTATGTTCCATCCTTTGACTAGAGAAAACGTAACTCAAATAACAAAGATTCAAATAGATATTTTGGCAAAACGATTGCTAAAGAATGGATTGAAAATTTCTGCAACTCCCGAAGCTATTGAATGGCTTGCACAATTAGGTTATGATCCGCAATTTGGAGCAAGACCAATAAAGAGGGTGATTCAGAAAAAAGTGATGAACGAATTATCAAAAGAAATCCTATCAGGAAAAATAGACTCCGAAGAGCCTATAATTATTGATAGTTTTGAAAATGATATCGTGTTTAGGAAAGGATAAATTATTTATGCAATGAGCAAATTAAAGGGATTGAAAAGTTAATTTTCAATCCCTTTTTTCTTTGATAAATATAAACCTATGAGGTGGCGATACTTTAAAACAAATTCATCAATAAAATAAACAAGAAAGCCGAACAATGAATTCATTGTTCGGCTTTTTCTTATTAGTTTTAATTTAAAATAATCAGTTAAGATTACTTAAAACCAAGTTCTGCTTTTGTTATGGTACTAATACTTCGTCAATAATGTGTACTACTCCGTTTGTAGCATAATTATCTGTACCTGAAATTCCTACAGCTGTTGAACTTCCTCCCGTGAGAGTAGTTCCTGTTGCATTAAAAGTTAATGCAGTTGTTTGTAGCGTATTTATAGTTTGTCCATCAGATAATTGACCTGCTTGGATCGTTCCGTTTGCAACATGGAAAGTTAATACAGCAGTTAAAGTAGCATTGTCAATATCACTAATTCTATTCCAAGCCATATTTGTTCCTAAAAGATTTACGAATGCTAGGTTAGTTGGTGCGAAAACAGTGTAGAAATTACCGTTTGAACCATCAAAAGTAGTTACTAAACCTGCTTCGCTTAAGGCAACAACTAAACTATCTAAACCTGCAGCTACTGCTAAACCTGCAATTGACTGAGTAGGCATTGTTGTAGGTATTGAAGGTACTAGTACTTGATCAATTGCATGAATAACCCCATTTGTTGCAGCAACATCTACAGTTGATACAGGAATTCCTGTCCCAGTTGTTGCATTTACATCAATGGTCACTGCTCCTGTAGTATTTATTTTAAATGTGTAACCAGATAAAGTGTTTACAAAATCTCCATCAACAATATCAGTTGACATTACTTTTCCATCTAATACATGGTACTTTAATACAGCAGTTAATAGTGTATTATCTATATCACTAATTCTGTTCCAAGCTGCGTTTGTGCTTATTAGATTTGCAAAAGCCGTGTTAGTTGGTGCAAAAACCGTGAAAGGTCCACTATTATCTCCTTGGAAAGTAGATACCAAGTTTGCTTCTGTTAAGGCTACTGCTAAACTATCAAATCCTGATGCTATTGCTACATCAATTATATCGTCTCCGTCTGGAGCTGGAGTTACAATTGGTGTTGTTTCTTCGTCTTCTTTCTTACAAGATGATAAAATTAATCCTCCCGCTAACAAGAAGAATGATACATTTAAAATTACTCTTTTCATGGTTTTATATATTTTTTCGATTAATAATACCTCGAAGATATATTAAAAAATATTTTGTTTCAAGAAAATCATAAAAGATTAAACAAAATAATTTTATTTTAGATTAAATATATGATTAGCAACCTATTGATAAATCAACAATAGTAAGGATTTTGGAATAAAAATTACAATTTATATTTTTTACCTTTTTTTAAAAAAGGTTTTAATAAAAGTTGAATTGTGAGGTTAATAAATCATTAGATGTATGTTTTGAGTTAAGATTTATCAAAAAAAAGCTGCCATTGGGCAGCTTTTTAAATAGACTAATTTTTGTTTTACGGACAAGCAACAACACCTCCATTTTGAATTAATGTACAAACTGGGATAGAATCGCCTGTACAAAAATCTACTGCTAATCCATTTGGACAGCTCCAGCCATTAATGTTTCCAATTTGTGTTGTTTGATTTCTCATGTCTTTAGTAGAGAAAATTGTAGCGGAATCTATTTCAGCATCAGTTGTCCAGAGTTGAATTTGGCTTAGAGTAGCATCATAAATTTCAGCTCCAAAAGAAGCTGCACCTCCATCATTATAACCTTGCATGGAAATAATGTTTTTTCCGGGTTGTAGTTCAATTTCAAAAATATGCCAATGCGTAAAATTAAAAGTGTTTGAATTATTTGTTTCTACTGCATAAGGAGGATGACCATTTACACTAAATCTGAATCTATTGTCTCCAGCCATACCTACATAAACTTTCTTTTTAGCCACTACATCTATACAATGAGTGAAACCTATCCATTGGTTATTAGGAATACCTGCTCCCCAAATGCCAACTTTATTTAGCCTTCCAGTTGATGGAGTTCCACCTAACCAAATTCCCGTAAAATTATAGCTTGGATTTACTGTGTTCCCATTTCCATCTTGCATGATGTTACCAGTTGGGGGAGTTGTGTAAGTATAAAGAGATGTATCTGTAATGTATACATTTGCACCACCCCAACCATAAGCAGTACTTGAATCTCCGGCAGTTACATTAAATAGAGTTCCATTAAATGTAGCAGGTGTAGAAGTGGTTTTTTGACAACTTGTTCCATTTCCAACTTTCGTAAAAGTAGGATCTGCACATACAGTACATGTAGCAGATATATTTGGTCCTAAATCATAATCGCAAGCGTCTTTTGTGCAATTTATTAATACGATAACTCCAAAAGTTATCAGAAGGGTCGATATTATTTTTAAATTTTTCATTTTATATGGTTTTTAAATGGAGGATAACATCCTCCATTTTAGTTTTTAATTTTTGTTTTAATTTGGACAAATTACTTTCATTTCAGTCCTTCTGTTTATTTGATGTTGAGATTTTGAACAGTTTACACCATTGGCACAATTATTAAGTAATTGTGTTTCTCCATAGCCTCTTCCTGTAAGTCTTGTTCTAGCTATTCCTTGTGATACCATATAATCAACTGCAGCATCTGCTCTTTGTTGAGATAAACTCATATTATAACTGTCCGATCCTTGAGAATCTGTATGAGAAGAAAGTTCAACAGTAATTGCTGGGTAATCTTTCATAAAAAGAACCAATCTGTCAAGTTCAATTTTTGCTTCATTACGTAAATAAAACTTGTCTAAATCGTATTGAATATCTCTTAGGTTCAATGCTTCTCCACAATCTACTTTTTCCATACAAATCTCAAGCTTTACAAAAAGTGTAGTGTTTCTATCAAAATCAGATGTTTCTATTGTTTCTACTTGAGAGAAATACTTGTCTTTTTTACCAGAAAGCGTATAAGTCTTATTTTGCTTCACATGGAAAATGTATTTTCCTGTTTTATCAGTCATTGTACTTTTTTGAACTCCTTCACTTTTGTTTTGTAATTTTACTTTTACTCCAGGAATTCCTTCTGTAGTATTACACACCACAGCATTTCCCTGTAATATGAAATCTTCGTCAGAGTATATTACTTCTTTCTGTAAAGTTTGATTTACAATAAATTCACTCTTTGCAGCAGATGATGGATCCAATGCAACTTCATTTAATATACCATCAATCGTATAATCATCAGGCTTTATATTGTTAAATACCACAACTCCGTAGTTATTTGTTGTACCAGTTGCAATGACTTCTCCAGCAAGATTTTTTACTGCTACATCTGTATTTGGTAATACTTCTTTGGTAAATTTATCTCTTGCCGTAACAATAAGAGAGTAATCTTCTGGAATAGCAGATTTTTTTCCTTTAGTTGGAATTTTAACCGTTATCCCAGCAAAAACTCCTACAGAAGATATATCACAGTTACACGCATTTTGTCTTTGTGTCAATATCCCATCATATTCATTCATAGTGCTGTTTCGAGCTTGTATTCCTTGGTATGCTGCTGAAAGACCATTCTCAGATAATTCTTGTCCGTAAAAATGTTGGATGTAATATACACCAGCATTAAGTCCAATGTAATCATTGAAATAGTAAGTGGCTCGTACTTGTAATTTGGATGCCAATTTGTTCTTAAAATTATATCCTGCATGGAAATTCAAAGTATCTCCTCCAGGCATTCCGATTTCCATTACCCTTCCACCTTTTATACCAGATAATCCTATTCTTGTATTTAGTTCAGCAGTAAATCTTCCCGAATTGGAATACCATCTATAATCAGGACCAATACCATAGAACATTCTAGTAATATTATCTTCAGTTAAATTAGAGCCTGTTATTAAAGTTGAGGTTATAGGATTTATCAAATTATTATAGTCGTAGGTACTTCTTGGTTGATTTTTGATGTAATCGAAATCGAATCCAAGTCCAAACCAGTTCCAGTAATAATCGGCAGAAGCTCCAAGCTCTAATCCTCCTTTGTAATCTATAAAGGGAGTATTGTTGTTAAAAAACGGAAAATCATACCCCGCTCTAGGGCTTAGAAAGAAAGAGTTTTCTTGGTTAATGGTGTTGCCTCCAGATGATGAAGGAGCTGTTTGTGCCTGTATATTGCTAAAGCAAAATAAGGCTACCAGTAATGGTATTGTTTTTAGTAAATTTTTCATGGTTTTTGTTTTTATAGGTTTTTTTTATTATTATATACAAAGTAAATTCATTGTATTAGGTAGTTTCAGGGTTCAACCTCCTTTTGTGGTAGGGTGAAATCCCCCCAATTTTTTTAATATCTAGCAATATTTTTATTTTTTCATTCTATTTACTTTTTGTCTATGCAATTCACCAGCTGGTGGTCCAAATCCGTCAGGTTGTTCGTCTGAACTTGAATTTCCTATTCTAAAAGTTATTCCCATATTAACATTGAGGTAACTAGGGTTAAACTCATAAGTTGTAGATTTTTGTTCTAAAAGTGTTGCTTGATTAAATTCAACTTCTTGTGAGGTTGCGTTAAATACAAAAGCAGGATCAATATCTGTTTTAGAATATTCTACTTGGTTAGCACCATATACATATTGAGGGTTTATATATACCGAAATTCTTTTGCTAAAATCGTAGTTAAGTCTAAGTCCAGTAGTTATGCCTAATGCAGTTGAGTTTTGTTTATCCAATCGAAATAAGTCTTTATTGGATCCGTCATTTTCAAAAACAGTAGTTGCTTCAGGGGTTTTTAGTATGGTGATTCCAGCTTTGAGATAAGCATCTACTGACAGTTTTTTGTAATAAAGTCTGTACCAAGAACCAAAACTTAACGTATTGGCAGTCCACTTACCACTTGAAGTTTCCAATATCTTATAAGTCACTGACCCACCATCATCTTTAGGTATTTTTGAGAAATCGAATGGACTTACAAAGTCATTGCTCTGTTGATTAAAATCTAAACCCAATCTCCAGTGTTTGGTTATTGAGTAATCTATTGCTATACCAATATCTAACACATTATTGCTGAATTTGCTAAATTCTCCTAAAGTGATATTATAACCAGTATATGGTCTAAATTCTAATGTTCCTTGAGCAAAAAAGCTGTTGCCAAAAAAGATAAAGTGTAAAAAAATAGGTGCTTTTACTAAAAATGAGTTTTTCGTTTTCATAATATATATTTTAATGTAGCCTACTCTGTTGGTTCAGTTTTCGGCTTCCCTGATTTGTTGGTACAAATATCAAAACTAGGGCGCGTATGCTTAAGGTGATAATTACCCAATTACAAAAAATTAAATACGTTTTATTTTAGGGGGATTTCCCCCTAGTGAAACAGGTTGATTCACACAAAATCAGTATATTGCTTTTAATTACTTTTACTTATTATTAATTAAAAACAAAAAACTATTATGAAACTATTAGAAAGCATTATTAAGAATATTGACCCAATAACAGCCTTGGCGATCATTACTTTTTTATTAGCCGTAATACTTTATCTATGGAAAAAACTCCAAAAAGAAAGGGATAAATTAAAAAATGCAGGTGACCCAAATCAAATATGTATGAATGATTCAGAATCATCAATTCAAACATTGTCAGAGAGTTTCATTAAAGGTATAATTCATAATTATAGAACATCAGATAGTTATACTCAAAATGAAACTACTGAGTCTGTTAGATTTGATTTAATGAGGTTGAAAAAATTTATTTATCACATAGAAAAGAATGCAACATTAAGGGGGAAACCCATAGGAGATTTAGGAATAAGATTCTATTTTGCAGAATATTCTTTAGATGAGAATAACGAATGTTTCCCTCATTTTGATGATAAAAGTGATGAGTATACTATGGCATGTGCAGGGCGTAAAACTTTGGTCATGGTGCCAACTTGTAAAGCACTATCAAATAGCACTTCAAATGATTATGAACATGTAGATTTTGATGCAAATAATGAGGATACATTACTTGCAAATCACGAAGATTTATATAACCGTCTATCTTACAATAATATTGAGTTTTCTGCTCTTAACAAAGGAACCTTATTCCCACCAATGAATTAAGAGGTTTAATGAAAAGTAGCTATGGATAACTATTTCAAAATATGCCAAACAGTAATAGTTGGAGCCGAATTTATTGCGGCTCTAACAGCTGTGCTCTATTTTTCTAAACTAAAGAAAGTTGCTTGGAAAGTATTTGCCATTTATTTGATTTATATTTTTTTTCAAGAACTGTACTTTTATTTTAATGAGAGTTTATTTTCAATTAGTAAAACACAGTTTTTTAATTATGTAGGTATTCCTATTGATTTTATTTTTCTGTATTGGATTTTTGCTTTTCATTCATTTCTTAATAAGAAGTTGTTCTTACTTTTTTCATCCATTTATATTGTGTCATTATTTTTTGAATCTTTATCGGAATTGGAAGGTGTAGTTAATTCATTCAGTTATACTTTAGGGATTGTATTGTTGAGTTTTTTGTTGATTCAGGAATTCTTGAAGCAGATAAGATCTGACGAAATATTATATTTTAAAGAGAATAAAATGTTTTACATCACACTTGGTGTCATTTTGGGTTACATAGGAACCGTATCATTTTTTACTTTTAATGAGGTACTTTCCAAAAATTACAGTCAGGTTAGGTATGTATTACATTCGTTTTTTATTGGTATGAATACAATTATGTATTTATTATTTGCAGCATCATTTATATGGGGGAAACGACAGTCATAATAACTATTATTTTATCTAATCTTATATTTCTCATGTTTTTGGGAGGGATAATTATGTTTATTCGTCAATATAAACTCAAGAAAGGTAAACATGAAGAGGAATTGAAGCATAAAGAAGAAGAGCACAAAAAAGAATTACTTCAAACTCAGGTTGAAATTCAAACTCAAACTATGGCTCATATAGGGAGGGAGATTCATGATAATATTGGTCAAAAATTGACATTGGCTAGTATTTATACCAAACAGTTTGGTCACGAAAGCCAATCGGAAGAAGTGCTATCTAAGACAAACATGATAGATGAAATATTAGGAGAATCCCTAGTAGAATTAAGAAGGTTGTCAAAAACATTGACTGATAGTAGTATTGGAAGTTACACGATTCAACAATTAATCTATATGGAGGTTGAGAAAATTAAAAGTCTCCAAAAATGCCATGTAGAATGTAACTTGGACGAGTCTATTAATATCAAATCATACCATACAAAAACTGTTTTGGTAAGAGTTGTACAAGAGTTTATTCAGAATAGTTTGAAGCATGCTAATTGTGAAAACATTATTGTTTCATTACAAAAACATGGGCAAGAAATAGAATTGAAAATCAAGGATGATGGAAAAGGATTTGATGTAACCCAAAAAGTAAATGGAATAGGGCTGAAGAACATCAAAAAAAGAGTTGAATTGATAAGAGCAGAACTTGAGTTAAAAAGTGAATTGAATATAGGAACTGAGCTAAAAATTAAAATCCCAGCAGAATGAAAAGTAGAATTGTAATAGTAGATGATCATGTGTTGATTGCAAAAGCAATTTCGGCAATTATAGAGGCGTTTGACGGGTTTGAGGTAGACTATGTTTGTGAAAATGGGTTGGAATTACAAAAAGTAATTAATAAAAAGTCGTTACCAGACATTGTGTTGTTAGATATTAGTATGCCCGTAATGGATGGTTTTGAGACTGCATTATGGTTAAAAGAGACTTATCCAGAGGTATTGATAATGGCACTGAGCATGCAAGATGATGAACAGAGCTTGATAAAAATGATAAAGAATGGAGCTAAAGGATATATGCTTAAAAACATTCATCCTAATGAATTACAAAATGCTTTGGTAAAACTAAAAGAGGAGGGGAGTTTTTTTCCAAGTTGGGCTACAAGTAAAGTGATGACTAGTATTACTGATAATACAATTAACGCTTCTGAAAAAAGTAACTTGACAGACCGTGAAAAAGAGTTTCTTACTTTTGCAGCTACCGAAATGAATTATAAGCAAATTGCTGATGTAATGTGCTGTAGTCCAAGAACGATAGAGAATTACAGAGATAGTCTTTGTGATAAACTAGAGATTAAAACTAGAGTAGGTTTAGCTGTTTATGCCCTTAAGAATGGGTATAGTGATTGATTATATGAAAGGTGAGATTTAGTTTATAACACTTATTTCTCCATCAGCTGAAACCATTACTTGGGAATAATTAGTATCAATGTGGTCAATATTGTAATCAAAGTAGTGAAACGTGTAATCAAAAACTTCAACTAAGTTTTTATCTTTCACTTTGTAATCTTTCTTCTTGGTTTGGTTGTAACCATCATCCAAAATCTCTTTTTTCTTTATTTTATAGATAAGGTGTTCTCTAAAAACCTTGTCATTTTTAAACACGCAAAGATTTCTATAAGTGGAGTTACGTTCGTTAAATTCTTTTATTCTAACAACAATAGAATCATTAATAATTTCATGATTAAGAAA
>CALLII010000145.1 GCA_938009745.1 uncultured Flavobacteriales bacterium | reverse complement strand
ATTTTTACCTATTTATATGATTGTAATTCAACTCCCAATTTTTCATATTAACATGTTTAAGGTTATTGATAATATAGAAATTGATAATAAAGAATCTGAGACTTCATTAGACTAAATTTAACTATATTCCATATACATTCTAACCCAATCAGGGTTTTGCATGTCTTTAAATAATTCGAACATTTTAGGTCCGTAGAAAAAATCTTGAATTTTTTCTATGCCGTATTTTTGTAAATAAACCGTTTGCATGTAACTAGGTCGCCATCTGTTTGCAGCCCAACCAATATCTTCTTCGGGTACTGCTGAGGCTCCTTTTCCATATTTAGGGTGAATGGAATAGCGCAATTTCCATATGTCCCATACTGGCAAACAGATAGGTCTCATTTCGTTCCACAAAGTATCAGAAATTAATACTCCTCCAATAGCTTTTGGGTCGTCAATAATAATTCCGCAATCAATCCCTACTTCTTCAAAAAAATTGGTTCCTTTTGGGTTGGCTTTGTTTTTTACTAACCCTTTTGCATACAAAACAAAGTTATTTTCCGAAATACTTTCTTTACTAATGATTTTACCAGAAACAGTATCTATACCAAGAATAACAAAGGTTACAACACCCGAGTTTATTGTTGGATTAATACTAAATCCTAGTTCGTACTTCAGTTTAGTTTGCTTCTGAGAAAAAGTACTAATAGAGAAAAACGCGATTGAAACCGCACAAAGTAAAATTCTTAATGTAAAAGATTTAAGTAATGTCATTTTTAAAAGTGTTTAGCGATTAATGTCTTTCAAAAACTAAGCCAAATATTATAGTCTTTGTAGCGGAGTACATACTCCATCTACACAACTGTAGCATTTTAGTTTATCCTTAAAAATAGAAGACTTAAATACTGACTTGTTCAACAGCATTCTTACACACTCCTGAATTCCTTCGATAATAGAAGGGTGAGGGTGAATAAGTTCGGCTAGTTCATCAATTCCTTTGTCCATTTTTATAAGCAAAGCTACTGCTTGTATAGCACTTGAGGCATGTTCGCCAATGGCTCGCATTCCAAGTATTTTCATCTCCTTATCATTGGTTACAATGATTTTAAAGAAACCTTCTGTTTTCCTCATGGCTATTGCTCTTGCAATTGCTGAGTAATCAATCTTTACAACCTTTACAGGTATGTTTTGTTCAATACATTGCTTTTCGTTCATTCCAACAGAAGCAACTTCAGGATCTAGAAACATTATCGTACTAATGTTATCATAAGAAATACGTTCTGGTTGTTCATCCATAAACATACGCTCAATGGCATGTCTTGCTTCTAATTCTCCAACATTTACTAAGGATAAATTACCCGAAACATCACCAACTGCATAGATATTAGGGATATTTGTTTGTGTGTCATCATCACCAATATGCCTTCCTCTTTCACTCATATTTACCCCAGCATTTTCCATTCCGATATTCTCAAAATTTGGAATTCTACCAATAGACAACAATGCTTTTTCTACTCTTATAACTTCCTTTTTACCATCTTGGTAAACTAGTTCGTATTCTACTTCGCCATCAATTTTTTCAAGCCTTTCTAATGTAGCTTTATTATGGATTGTAACTCCATTCTTTTTCAAGTTGTTAGCTACTAAAGAGGAAATATCTCTATCCTCGAATGGTAAAATATGATCGGCTTTATCAATTAGGTATACTTTAGTTTTACTAAAGCTCGAGAACATAGTTGCGTACTCACAACCAATAACTCCTGCACCTACGATTACCAAACTTTTAGGAAATGACTCCATGTGGTGAATACCATCACTTGTCATTATTATTTTTTCGTCCACATCAATATTAGGAATCGTTCTTGGTCTACTTCCTGTAGCAATCACAATGTTTTCTGCCCATATTTTTGTTTCCGTATCGTCTTTTCTTTTTATATCTATTTCATGATTAGAAACCATTGTAGCGGTTCCTTTTTCATAAATAAATTTACCTTTTAGCTTGTTGTCAAGCATTTTAACGTGAGATGAATATTGAAATTTTCTTTCGAATACAGCATCTTTAATCGTTTTTTGAACGTCATCCCAAGTAACTTCTAGCTGTCTTCTACCAGCAGAATAAAGCGAAGAGTTAATTGTATCAACCTTTCTGGATAGCTCCCACATTGTTTTGGATGTAAGTGCACCATTGTAAATTCCTGCTCCACCTAGTTTGTCTTTTTCAATAAGAACAACTGATTTGTCAAAATCTACTGCTCTCATGGCTGCCGCATATCCCGCAGGACCACCTCCTATGATTGCAACATCAAATTTTTGAATTGAATTTTCTTCCACTTTGTTTTCTTGGATTTATCTTATGTAATACGAAAGATAAATTATTTTGTTTTACTCAGCTAAGGTATGAATTTTTTGATTTTTAAGTATTGTTTGTCTCAACTTCTTAACCGGTTTGTTTTTTGTATTTTTGAGGACTTCTTACATAAAGAAAAAAACGCTCCATGGAATATCAAGATTGGTTGGAATTACCTAAACAAACCAAAGACAAAAATAAAAAGTTTATTACTAAGCTTAAGAACAAAAAGCCCAAGAATTTGGATGATATGTTCCATGAAAAACACGAAGAAGTTTTTGAGGAAATTGATTGCTTAAAGTGCGGTAATTGCTGTAAAACTACGAGTCCTATTTTTAGAGAAATAGATATAAAACGTATCTCTAAAAAACTAAAAATGAAGGAGCCAGACTTTATTGATTATTATTTAAAAATTGATGGAGATGGAGATTATGTGCTACAAGAAGCACCTTGCGCATTTTTTGATGAGCAAGATAATACGTGTGGGATTTACGATTTTAGACCAGCTGCTTGTGGAGAATATCCACATACTGACAGGAAAAATATGTTCCAAATATTAGATTTAACTCTAAGTAATACAGAAGTTTGTCCTGCAGTTGCCCGTATAGTTACCGAATTAGAAAAAGTAACTAATATGGATAGGAAGTTACCTAGGACTAGAGATTAAACTCTTAACAACAAGAACCATCCGCACAATCTTCCGAATTTGCAGATGCAAAAGGAATGTTACCTCCACACCCTTCAAAAATACCGAAGTGAGTATCCCAAGTCCCATAAAAATCGAAATGTTTTTTAAATCGTGTTTTATGGAGCATGTTATAGGAGTTTCCACAAACTGACATTACTTTTCCTTTAGGGAAATAGTGACCACTATCCATCAAAAAACCTAATTCTTCTTCAGGAATTCCTCCTTTGTAAGCCACAGCTTGTCCGTAATCTTCACAATCAGATTCTAATCCATCAATTTTCCATAAACGGTAAGTTACTGAGTAGAATTTAATGTCTCCTACAAGCTCTTCAAGCTCTTCGTTTTCTATTGTTATTGGTTTATCTTCCACAGCTCTAGGATCAGTAAAACCAGCTTTTTTTGCCGTATTCAAAAAGTCATTCCAGTATAAAGCTCCACTTAAACATTCTCCCCAAAGGATTTTGTCATCTTGTAAATGTTGTGGTATTCTTCTGTCCGAATACACATCCGAAAAATACATTTCTCCTCCTGGTTTTAATAAGTCATATGCATCTTTCAATACTTTGTGCTTATCCATTGCTAAGTTTATTACACAGTTAGATATAATTACATCAAATGAACCTTTTTCAAGATTCAATTCATCTAATTTTTCAATATTTCCTTTTATAAATTCTACGTTAGATTTAGCATAACCAAATTTTTCTCTGTGGTATTCGATATGATCATTGGCAACTTTTAGTTGTTCATCTGTCATGTCAACTCCTACCACATATCCATTTTCTCCCACAAGTTTCCCTGCAATGTAGCAATCACGTCCACTCCCAGAGCCTAAATCTAATATTCTAAGTCCTTTAACATTAGTTGGAATAGTTAATCCACAACCATAATATTTAGCCTGAACTTCATCTGCTACAATATTTAAAGCTTCAAGAATATGCTTTGGTGGTTTTGTTAATGTGCAACAAGCATTCGTTTTTAAATCTTCCGAATTTTGTAATTCAGTTCCATAATATTCTTTTACTTCTTCGTGGATATCTTGCATTGGATTATTTTATATAAAGGTATAAAAGTAGAGTCGTATTACAGATTGTTTCATTACATAATGAAACAGATTAATTAGTGATTAAGTAATTCTCCCTGAATATCAAAAGGGTGAAAACGTGCAAAAAGTGAATCTTTGAAATATCCTTTTTCTACAGCTTTTCTGGCAGCTGGTCCGTGAGCAGGATTCTTGTAAGAGAAATCCATCATGGCTTCTTTATTTTCCCAAATAGAGAAAGTAACTTGCATCACAAGCGGCCATTCGCCAACTCCTTTTTGGTAAATTATTTCGGGATATTCCTCCGTAGATTTAGAAATACGAGGGACTTTTTTCCAAAAAGCATAAATGTACCTAGGTTTTAACATTGCTCTGGTCATTACGGCAATTTTTGGTGTAGGAGGTTCTTCTTCAATAGATTCGAAGGGTTGGAGTTTTCCCCATTCACCTCGAGAGCTTAAGTTGTGCATCAGCACATGCGAAAATGCTTCGGATGAATCGGTATAAAGTTTCATAAGATTCGAATCTATAAAAGCTTGAGCTTTTACTTCGTTTTCGAAAACCGTTAGTAGCGAGAAAGTAGAAAAATCTGGTTTTACCGAAAACCCTCTTCCACTACCAGTACCAAAAGGTTTCCAAAAGGTAAGGCCGTCAATTTCTTCATTAGCAACTGGTGGCCTACCCATTCGGCCTAGAGCTTGCCATTTTTTTTTAAATCCTTTGTACTGAAATAAGGATACTATTGTAGTTTGAGGCATAAATAATTTTTGTTACTGCAAGTTACTTCAAATTAAGTTTTGGTGTTGAAATTTTTGCTCCAAAAGTATTTTGAGATTAGAAAAGTTGATAGCGGTATTAGCATTATTAACAACAATCTATAATCAATCATACTAATAAAATTTGATTTCTTACCACCAATATTTAGTGCCCAGTCAATTTTGTAAAGTTTTACTGCACCTATCAAAAACCTTAATGTTTGACTAATAAAAATTGCGACAAAAGCTGAAAATAAATTTAGCCTGAATAATGTTGTGCTAAATCGTTTGTCTGTGTTCTTGCTGGTGAGTTCAGTACACTTAATACAAAATATAATAGTTGTTAAAAGAAGTAAAAAATTTATTATTGATGATAAGTAAATATCGTAGGATAGGTTTAATTTATAACCAAAATATAAAACCAATAATAGCATTGGTATTGTTGGCAAAACAATATATTTTATATAGAATTTTTTCATATTCTACAATTTCCTAGCCACCATCAATCCATCCCTTACTGGCATTAGCATGTTTTCTACTCTTGGGTCGGAGTTTATTTTTTTGTTGTATTCGTCTAGCGCTTTGGTATCGGTATCGGTATTTACTTCGTCTGTCAATACTTTACCGCTCCACAATACATTGTCGGCAATTATAAATCCTCCTTGGTTTACTTTATCAATAACCAAATCGTAATAATTAGAATAATTGTGTTTGTCAGCATCAATAAATACTAAATCGAATTTCATATCTAAAGTAGGTATGATGTCAATAGCATTTCCAATTCTCATTTCAATTTGGTTTCCATATCCCGATTTCTCGAAATAGGAGGTAGCCATAGTTTCTAATTCATTGTTAATGTCGATAGTTACTAGTTTTCCGTTTGGTTGCATTCCTTCGGCAAAACAAATAGCTGAATAACCTGTGTAGGTTCCAATTTCTAACACGTTTTTTGGTTTTAACATGTGGCTAAACATACTCAATATTCTTCCTTGTATGTGTCCTGATAACATTCTTGGAATAAGAACTTTAAGGTGAGTTTCTCTGTTAAGGTTATAAAGAACTTCAGTTTCTTTTTGAGTGTGTTCTTGAGAGTATTGTTCTATTTCTTTAGGTAAAAATTCCATAGCTGTTTTACGTTAGTTTTTTATAAAGTGTTTTATTATTTGTTGGTTTCCAAGTGTTATTTGAATGTGATAATAACCGGTATTTAATTCAGATAAAAATAACACAAATTCTGATTGAAAGCCAAAGCTATTTTCCATAACTACTTTTCCTTGAGTATCCATTACCCGATAGCTTATTTCGTTTGGTTGTATTTCTAAATTACTAATCGACACTATCAATTGCTCGCTTGCAGGATTTGGGATTGTTGTTATTTCAATAGAATTTTCTATTGAAGTAGTCGAAAGGAAAGAACTAAAATTTAATTCATATAATTTCGCTCCTGGGAAAAAACTGTTATTTTCTTGAGTGATATACAAAATTTGAGAATTCAAAAAACTCACCCCTTCTTTTTGAGTTAGCGAAAAGTAAAAGGTAGATCTTCTTCCATTAAAAAAATCATTTCCAGTATAATTATCAAAAATCACAACTCTATCCATTGATAAAATAGCCAACTTTCCCGAAGAATGAATATCAGCTCCAGTGACTAATGGAGTCATAACACTATCCAAAAGTAACGCAGGATAAGTTCCAGCAGAATCGGGTATTTGATATAGTTTAGAATAACCAGAAATTCCCCAGTTCTTGGTTAGTATATACAAATTTCCATTGTGGTGAAATAATGCTTCACAATCTTTATCTTGATTGGTATCTGGAAATGTTAATTGGTCAGGATAATTGAAATAAATGGCTTCTGGTGTTACATTATTTCCAGTAATAGTATCTAGGTTTGGAAGTTTATAAACTACCAAATTAGTTCGGTTGTGGTTGTTGTTTCCAAAATCTCCTACATAATAATTACCCAAATTATCTTGTGCAATATCTTCAAAATCAACTGCTGTAATTCCATTTAAATAAACCGAATCAATTTGGTTTCCGTTAGAATCTATTTTATAAAGTATTGGCCCATCACCACTGTCGTTATGAGTCCAAAAGCTATTGTTCGTTTTGGCAATTAATCCAGAGGTTTCATTTAAGTTTGAAGGTAAATTACTCACCAATCTTAGGTTTTGGGCAGAAGAAACTGAGGATAAAAAAACAAGAAGAATTAATAGTTTTTTCATTGGCTTATTGACTTACAAAAGTATAAATGATTTGTCCATCTGTTGTTACTTTACCATCTAAATCAGAGTTTACTATGGTAGTGTTTTTCGCATAATCCAATGCATTCTGGATAATACATTCGTTAGTTGTATTTGATTTCGAGGAGTTTACTGTAGCTTGTTTTACTCTGCCAAGTTTATCAACTTTAATATCTACATGTACTTTTCCGCCTCCTTTACAAATGTAGGTTGGTGTTTTAGTGCTACATTTTCTTCCTGGTACACTGCAAGTTGCAGTTACATTATTATTAGTTACAGTTCCACCCAAATTAGATTTATCATCTTCTCCTTGTTTGGTGTTGTTCTTTTTTTTGTCGTCAGAATATTTAGAAGGATCAAATCCTTTCAGTCCGTTTTTGCGTAACTCATCAACTGTTTGCGCATTTTCTTCTGCAATCTTATCTAGTATTTCTTGCTCCAGATTTTGACTGTTATTTATGTATTTTCCTTCTTTAGCCGCCTGAATATCTTTCATTAAATTAGCGAGTGATTGATTATTCTCCTCAATAATTTCTTCCTCTTCCTCAGGATTTTCTTTTTCATCTTCTGTAAAGTCAAGTTCCAGAAGTAAATCTTTTTCAATTATTATTGGACCTTGCTCCAGAGTAGAAATATTGAAATACAAGAAAGCCATTACATGAATAACTAATGCTATTAGTAGTGCAATGATGCTTGTAGTTTTCCAATTTTTATTCATTCGTATCGTTATAATAGCAAAGGTAATACAAATAAAAGAGCCGTAATAGTTATGGTCAGTTTTTAAGAATCAAGGGATTAATTGGATTAAAATGGTCTTTTTCGTATGTTTGTTTAGTAAAAACACAAAAACGATTGATTGATGGATGATGTAGTTAACAGAGATGAAGTTTATTCTAACGCAGTGAGAGCTGGAAAAAGAACCTATTTTTTTGATGTAAAAGCGACAAGAGGAAACGACCTTTATGTAACAATTACCGAAAGCAAAAAGAAATATAAAGATGATGGTGAATTCTTTTATGAAAAGCACAAATTGTTCTTATACAAAGAAGATTTCGAAAAATTTAAAGATGGATTTGATGATGTTCTTTCAAAAATTGAAGAATTAAGAGCTACTGGAAATTACAAAGAAAACAATAAAGAAGATTACACTTCTAGCGTAAAGTTTGAAGATTTGTAGAAATCTAAAATATATTGAACAAAAAAAAGGAGCAGTAAAACTGCTCCTTTTTTTATGGTTTAAAAAATCCTAACTCAGGTTTTTCATCAATTATCCCAGCAAAATTTAGCGTATGCAATACATTTTCTAATAATTTATCTGATATTTCATTATTAACACTCCATTCGGTAGCATGAAACCATGATTCTACATCTTCTAATTTTTGGTTGTAACGTTCGCTCACTTCTTGAATAGAAGTTGGTGAAAGCATGAACTGTCTAGAAGTGAAGTAAATCACTTTTAGCATATTATCTATAGCCTCTTTTTCTTCATCAAGAATATCATTGGTAGCAGCAATCATAAAACAAGGCCATGGAGTTACGTAATCTCCCAAGTGTTTTAAAGTGCCATTGTCAACATGGGGTTTAGTAGTATATTTTTCCCAATAAAAAGCATCAGTTTCATTCTCTGCAAGAGATTCTAAAGCGCCTTCTAGATTTTTAATTACTTGAAATTGCTCTTTTTTAATTTTTATTTTCTTAGCATTTGCATCTACAATCGGCATTAAGTGTGATCCAGATCCAAATCGACTTATCGCATAATTCTTATCATAAATTTCTCCGTAATAATTTACTGGATTATTTATTCCAGTATATACTCCCCAGATAAGTGGAGTATTCAAGTATTTTCCAATTAGTTTAGATGGATTACCGTTTACTATATCCGAAATAATTCCTTCGGTAAGTAGGATACAAACATCAATTTCATTGTTTCTTAAAGCTTTGGTCATTTGACCTGTTCCACCTTTAAAAACAGTCCATTCTATCTCAATTCCTTCTTTTTCGAACAAGCCATTTTCCATAGCTAAGTGCCAAGGTAAATTAAAATGTTCTGGAACACCTCCAACTCTTATTTTGGTTAGTTTACTCATTTTTATCTTTCTAATTCTGGACTTCGAGTTTTTTTTCTTTCAGAAAATCTCAGTCCTCGGTATTAACTAAACTGAACCCTGAGGGATTTTTCTGAAAGAAAAATTGTCTCGAAGGGTGGTTTTGATTCTACTTAGGAAACTTCATTTTATACTTTACAGGAACAATTCCTTTACTAATATCAGTCAATTTGCGTTTGTTTAATCTACGTTTCATTGGCGATAAATAATCCGTAAATAGTTTAGCTTCAATATGATCGTACTCATGCTGAACAACTCTTGCAGCCAATCCAGTTAATTCTTCTTCTACTAATTCCCAGTTTTCATTGTAGTAAGAAATTACTACATTTTCTTGTCTAAAAACTTCTTCACGTATTCCAGGAATACTCAAACATCCTTCTTCAAATCCCCATTCTTCTCCGTGTTCTTCTTCAATAATAGGGTT
>CALLII010000144.1 GCA_938009745.1 uncultured Flavobacteriales bacterium | reverse complement strand
GTATCGCCTTGGGTTGCTGTAACATTATTTGGTATAAAAGTATGGTACGTATAATTTGCTCCAAACTTAATGGTATGTTTAGGATTGGGATAATAACTAAAATCTGCTTTTAAATTCCAATCTCTTATTCCCGAATACAGTCCAAAACTAAAGTCCTCTTGCCTACCCTCAAATTGAAAATCATAAGAACTATAAATAGCTGTTGTATTTAAAAATAATTTATCAGAAAATAAGTGATTCCATCTTAAAGCAGCAGTTGCATTTCCCCAAGGAATATTAACTGTAAACCCAGATTCAGCCTGAACATAAGTAAATACATCTTTTCCAAAATAACCACTCAAATAAAGTCTGTCTTTATCCGAAATTTCATAGTTTAACTTGGCATTAAAATCATAGAAATAATATCCAGAACCTTTCACAGGTGAATCATCTTTAATAAATGGCTGAGCTAATTCAGAAATATAAGTTCTTCTTCCTGATACAATAAATGAACTTTTATCTTTCTGAATAGGTCCTTGAAGAGTTAATCGTGAAGCAATTACACCAATTCCTCCATCAGCTTGAAATTTTTTGGCGTTTCCATCTTTCATAGAGATATCTAGTACCGAAGATAATCTTCCACCATAGTTGGCGGGCATTCCTCCTTTTACCAAATTCACATTTTTAATTGCATCTGCATTAAAAACCGAAAAGAAACCAAATAAGTGAGCCGCATTGTAAACAACTGCCTCATCAAGCATTATTAAATTTTGATCTGGCCCTCCTCCTCTTACATAAAAACCTGTATTTCCTTCGCCCGAAGATTGAACTCCTGGCAATAACTGAATGGATTTAAGTATATCAACTTCTCCCATAAATGCAGGTAAAGTTTTTAATTGTTCCACATCCAATTCCACTGTACTCATGTCAGTGTCTCTGGTGTTTCCATCTTCGTTTTCTCCTTCAATGGTTACAATGGGAATGAATACATCAGTTGGAGTGATTTCAATATTAAGTTTCTGACTTTCATTAATTTCTAATTTCTTTACAACCTCTCTGTAACCTACAAAAGAAACTTTTATGGTGTATGTCCCATTAGGAATTGTTAAGCTATAAAATCCATATAGATTGGTAGAAATTCCTTGTTTTAATTCTTCTACAAATACACTGGCACCAATAAGTAATTCACCAGTTTCCGAATCTTTTATGTTACCGCTTAACGTACTGTTTTGCAAAAAGCTAACAAACGATATAAAAACGAATAAAAGGGTAAGTTTTAGTTTTAACATAAAAAAGAGTATCCTTTTTGGATAGAAAAGTAAATGTATAAAAAAAGGAGCCGATTTGCTTACAAAACGGCTCCTTTAACATTTATTAAACGTTATTATTTAGTAAACAAAAGTTCTCTGAATTTTGGCATAGGCCACAATTCATCATCAACTAATATCTCTAGTTTGTTTAAGTGATAAGCTATATCATCAAAGTGTACTTTAACAGTATCGCAATATGCTACAGCTTTCTTGAAAGGATCTTCAATCTTATTCGCTTTCTTTCTCATTGTCAACATCTTCTCAAGCTTTTTCTTTAATTGAGTTAAATGAGTACACAATTCTTCAAGTAAGCTTAATTGCGTGTAAGCCATTGCTTTAAATTCCTTGTCTCCATAAATATCCTTAATTCCTTTGATGTTTTTCATCAATAAATTCTGGTACTTTACAGCTGCAGGAATAATATGGTTTTGTGCTAAATCTCCTAGCATTCTCCCTTCAATTTGAATCTGTAGTTGGTACATTTCTAATTGAATTTCTTGTCTTGCATGGTATTCAACTTCAGTGAATATCCCCATGTCTCTGAACAAGTCTACATACTTTTTATCCGATACTTTGTTTACAGCTCTTGGCGTATCTTTCATGTTAGAAAGGCCTCTTTTTTCAGCTTCTTTTACCCATTCGTCTCCGTATCCATTTCCTTCGAATCTAATTTTCTTAGAATCTTTAATCATTTGCTGAAGCTCTTTCAAGATAGCCATATCTTTCTTCTCTCCCTTTTTTATCTTAGCGTCTACAGATTTTTTAAACTCTTGTAATTGCTTAGCTATAATGGTATTAAGAGCAATCATTGGAGTAGCACAGTTTGCTGTAGAACCTACTGCTCTAAACTCAAATTTGTTTCCAGTAAAGGCAAAAGGAGAAGTTCTGTTTCTATCGGTATTATCCAACATCAACTCAGGAATCTTTCCTATGTTAAGTTTTAATGCTGTTTTCTCATCTGGAGTCATTGTTCCAGATTTTACGTTTTTCTCTAAATCATCCAACATTTTAGTCAATTGCTGACCGATAAAAATAGAGATTATTGCTGGTGGTGCTTCGTGCCCTCCTAATCTGTGATCGTTACTTGCAGTGGCAATACTTGATCTTAGGATATCCGAATAATCGTGAATCGCTTTAATTGTATTCACAAAGAAAGTTAAGAAACGGATATTCTCTTTAGGATTTTTTCCTGGTTGTAATAAGTTAACCCCAGTGTTAGTTGATAACGACCAGTTGTTGTGCTTTCCAGAACCATTAAGGTCTGCAAAAGGTTTTTCGTGAAGTAACACTCTAAAGTTATGATCTTCAGCTACTTTTTCCATCACATCCATCAATAGCAAGTTGTGATCTACGGCTAAGTTTGTTTCTTCAAAAATTGGAGCACACTCAAATTGATTTGGTGCAACCTCATTGTGACGAGTCTTTACAGGTATTCCTAATCTTAAAGATTGCTTTTCGAAGTCTCTCATAAAAGAAGTAACTCTTTCAGATATTGTTCCAAAATAATGATCATCTAATTGTTGTCCTTTAGCTGGTTTGTGACCAAACAAAGCTCTACCAGTCATCATAATATCTGGACGAGCATTGTACAATGCCGAATCAATCAAAAAATACTCTTGCTCCCAACCTAAAGTTGCTTGTACTCTATTTACGTTTTTATCAAAATACTGGCAAACAGCTGTTGCTGCATCATCTACTTTAGTTAATGCTTTTAGCAAAGGCATTTTATTATCTAAAGCTTCACCTGTGTAAGCAATAAATATGGTAGGAATACATAATGTTGTTCCCATAATAAATGCAGGAGACGAAGGGTCCCATGCTGTATAACCTCTTGCTTCAAATGTATTTCTTATTCCTCCGTTTGGAAAACTAGAAGCATCTGGCTCTTGTTGTACCAATAATTCTCCTCTAAATTTTTCTATTGCTCCATTTTCTGAAGTCTCAAAAAATGCATCATGCTTTTCGGCAGTAGATCCAGTTAATGGTTGAAACCAGTGAGTGTAATGTGTTACTCCTCTTTTTACAGCCCATTCTTTCATTGCATTAGCAACTTGATTGGCAACACTTCTGTCAATTCTTGTTCCGTCATTAATTGACTTCTGAACACTTTTAAAAACTTCTCCCGATACGTGATCGGCCATTTTAGCATCTGTAAATACATCCTTTGCAAAAATCTCAGAGATTTTTTCAGTGGTGATTTTCATTTTTTTTGCCTTTCGACTATTAATAGTTTCTAGTGCTTTAAATCTTCTTTGAGACATTTTAAGAGGTTTTGTTTAAATAATAAACAAATGTATTTAATATTTAGGGGGTAGCAACTCTAAAAAGCATCTTTTTTATCAACAGACCCCTAATTTTATGAACTAAAAACAGCTTTAAATTAAAAATATGTTCAATTACCGTTAAATTATTTAGAACTACCGTTACAAAACTAAAACTCACCATAAAATAATTAGTCAACTGAAAATCAAAAGATAATACGTAGAATTGAGTGAACCAAAACCTAAAGCCTTATGAAAACACTTTACTCAACATTCGCTTTAATTCTTATAATTAACATTGGATTAACCCAAACAGGAAGACTTAACAACAACAATATAGATGTGACAATAAATCCTTCTAATGTGATGTTTCAAACTTTATTTCCTGATACAAATTCTTATTTTGGAACTATAAAAGAGAATGGTTCTTCTACAATTTTCGCTTCTTCTTTATGGATGTTTGGAACAGACGCTACAAATCAATTGATTGGTTCTTATCCTATGTATATGGATACTAGTTTAATGAAATATAATTCGACAGGACCTTTAGAAGTTACCCCAGGATCAGGCAATGGAACAACTACTAAAAACTTTGGGTCAGCTTATATAACTAACACTGTTAGGGCTAAATGGAATAAGGTATTTTGCATTAACAAAGTAGATATTGAACTATTTCTAAGATGGTACAACTCGCCTTCAAGTTATCCTGGATATAATATACCAAGCTCAATTTTGGATTGGCCAGCTCATGGAGACCCTTCTCCAGGAAAAAATCAAGACTTTTACCTAGCTCCTTTTTACGATAACCCTAATGGACCTAGTGGAGCAGATGGAGTCTATAACCCTTTAGATGGCGACTATCCTTGTATAAAAGGAGATAATTATTGTTGGTTTATAGTTAATGATCAACCTGATATTGCGAACTACATTCCAATTGGGGTAGAAATTCATACTGAAGTATACACATTTAACAAAGATTCGTTAAACCCATTAAGTAATACCGTTTTTGTAGGAAGAGATATTATAAACAGAAGTATTGGGACATATAGCGACTTCATAGTTTCTCAATTTACAGATTTTGATATTGGTTGTGGACAAGATGATTATATAGGATCTATGCCGAGCCTTAATTCTTATTATGGTTATAACGCAGATGCTACTGATGATAATTGTAGTGGTGGAAGAATTCCTTATGGATCAAACCCTCCTGCTCAAGGTGTAACATTCCTAAATCAATCTATGAACTCAAGTATGTTTTTCACTAATTCTTCAGGAAATAGTGTTAATAATTCAACAGAAGCATACAACTTAATGAAAGGATTATATGGAAATGGGGCTTCATTATATTATGGGCCATCTTCACCTCAAACTCCAAATAATGTTACAAAATTTGCTTTTCCTTACTTACCTCCAGCTGGAAAAGCACCATGGACAGAAGTAACATCAGGTAATGCTGCAGGAGATAGAAGAATGCTAGGGTCTACTGCTCCAATAACTCTAAGTCCTGGTCAAGTTGTTGAATTAGATATCGCCTATGTTTTTTCAAGAAATGATTCAGGAAATATAAGTAGTGTAGATAAATTATATCGAGACAACCAAACTGTTCAAGCTTTTTATAACGATTCAATACCTAATGGCTGCCAAGCTTTTGTATTGTCAGTACCTGAAGAAACTAAAATTAAAGCTAACATCTACCCAAACCCAACTACAAACATATTTACCATTGAAACTAATGGTCCAAATACCAGAGCAGAAGTTGTTTCTGTTGATGGAAGACTTATAGCTAGTGGTTTACAATTAAATCAAACTACTAAAATTGATGCTTCGGCATGGGAAAATGGATTGTATTTAGTAAAAGTTTATACTGAAGAAGGAGATTTCATTGTATTGAGAATTGTAAAAAATTAATTTCTTCAGCAGAAAGCCACCTCAATCTTAGTTTAACGCTTTTAATTAAGTGCGAGGTGGATTTTTGTATCTTTCTTTTTTTATGAATAAGGATTCGTTTACTTTTGGGAGTGAAACTAGCCGTAATCATAGTAAACTATAATGTAAAGTATTTCTTAAAGCAATGCTTGGAGTCAGTAATGAACTCCGATTGCTTAGAAACTCTTGAGGTTTTTGTTGTGGATAACAACTCCAAAGACGGTTCTGTAGAAATGGTTCAAGAATCTTTTTCTACAGTAAAGTGTATTGCTAACAAGGATAATGTTGGCTTTTCTACCGCTAATAACCAGGCAATTAAAGAATCAACATCTGAATATGTAGTTTTACTTAATCCCGATACCTTAGTTAAATCTACTACTTTTAGTAAAGTCATCCATTTTATGGACAACACTCCTGATGCAGGAGGATTGGGTGTTAAAATGATTGATGGAAATGGAAATTTCCTGCCAGAATCTAAAAGAGGATTGCCTACTCCAGAAGTAGCTTTTTACAAAATATTTGGGCTATCTCGTTTATTTCCAAAATCTAAAAAATACGGAAGGTATCATTTAGGGTATTTATCCAATGAAGAAAACCATGAAGTAGAGGTGCTTTCTGGTGCATTTATGATGATGAGGAAAGAGACACTTGACAAAGTAGGTTTGTTAGATGAGGACTTTTTCATGTACGGAGAAGACATAGATTTATCTTACAGAATAACCCAAGGAGGTTATAAAAACTACTATTTTGCTGATACCACAATCGTTCACTACAAAGGAGAAAGCACCAAGAAAAGTAGTGTAAACTATGTGTTTGTTTTTTACAAAGCAATGGCAATTTTTGCCAAAAAGCATTTTGAAACTAGCAAAGCCAGCTTGTTTTCTAAGCTAATTAAAGTGGCAATTTTCTTTAGTGCAAGTATTGCAATTGTGAAGAGATTTTTCTCTTTGTTTTTTCTTCCTATTATTGATTTCTGCACGGTTTTCTTTGGATTGCATGTTGCTAAATATGTCTATCAATCGGAACAAGGGTTATTTCATCAGCCGCAATTAATTAATGTTTCGTTTATCATTTATTCATTCATAATATTGGTTTGTTTGTTCTTTGCTGGTGGTTACGATAAGCCGGTTAAAATCCAAAAGGTAATTAATGGAATTGTTATTGGTTCAGCTTTTAATGCTTTGGTTTACTTCTTTTTAAAACAAAATTTTTACTTCTCAATTTCAAGTGCAATACTTGGGATTAGTATCATAATGGTAGGACTTACTTTGGTTAGGTGGATTCTTCATTTCTTTAAAATAAAGAAATATAAAATCAATTTTTTTAGAAAAAACATTGCCATAATTGGGAATAAAAAAGAAAGTGAAAAAGTTAATAATTTGGTGGAGCACACACAATTATACTCTTCAGTAATTGGAACTATTTCCCCTCAAATTAACGAGCAAGAAGAATACCTTGGAAACATAAACCAACTTGCTGAACTTAAAGATAAATACAAAATCAATGAAGCTATTTTCTGTTCGGAAAATGTTAATTATGATGTGGTAATTGATACTTTGGTAGCTTTTAACAAAGAGGATATTCAGTTTAAATTAGCCAATACTCAAGAAATGTTTATTCTGGGAAGTACTGATAACAATACTTCTGGCGAATTACATACCATTAATGTTTTAGGAATAGAATCTGCTCAAAACAAAAGACTTAAGCGACTTCTAGATTTTTCATTCTCAATAAAAGCATTGCTTTTCTCTCCCCTATTAATTCTATTTCAACAGAATAAAAAGAACTACTTTTCAAATATTTTTTCTGTATTGATAGGAAAAAAATCTTGGGTAGGATATTGGAAACAAAACTCTATTAGTGAGCTTCCTATAATAAAATCTGGAGTTCTTTCAACTGTAGATATATTAAGCAGTGAAATTAATAAAGAGAATATAATTCCTTATCAGTTAAACATCACTTACTCCAAAAACTATTCGTTCTGGAAAGACGTTAAGATTATTAAGAAGAGCTTAAACAAGCTAGGAAACTAAGGTTAGTTATTTACTTGGAATTTTAAATTACCTGTCTTAAAATCCTTGTAGCGGATTGAAAGCATTGCTAAAAGCTTAGTAAATGATTCAAATGCCATTTCAGTTTCGTCAGTAATTTCTTTTTTAGCCATCCTAAGTGTTAGCTTACCAAAAAGACCAGTTAAACAAACTTCAATATCACTTAAGCTATTACTTTGAGATCTATCTCTTAACTCTTGAATATAAGGACCAGCCTCAGTATGTATCTCTTGATATTCGGTATCTTCCAAAGATGTTAAAAGAGTATTATGTAAGAAAGTAAGTTCATCCATGCTCTCATGAACACGAGCAATATGCCCTTTTTCTTCAAGTTTTTTTTCTCTCATTTCGGCAATTATCTCTTCGTACCATTTCTTTACATCTTGCCTAGCCTCTGGAATAGAAGTCATTTGACAAATGTAATGATCAAAGATATCATCAATCTTAAAATCAAGGCTACGGATAATCATCTCTACCTGAAACATGTAAATTACATATTCAGCAATGTTCTCTTTTTGTTTTTGAAGTGCTATTAACATGAATTACTTTTCCTCTGTTGGTTGTATTTTATTCTGAGAATACTCTTTGTTAATGGCATCTACCACATAATTAGAGATATCATAACTTGTGTTAGAATACAAGATTGACCCTCCATTTTGGTAAATTAGGATAAAATCAAAACCTAGAGTTTGAGCAAATGACTGACAAAATTGCTGAACTTTTAAGTAATACTTTTCCATTTCAGCAGCTTTCACCATCATATATTCTTGCTCTTGTTGTTGAGAAAATTGATATAAACTTTGCTCTAAGTTCTGTTGCATTCCCATAATTTCTTGTTCTATCTTCATCAAGTTATTTTGTGCAGTTTTCAACTGATCATCAGACATAGTTGGAGCTCCAAGCTTATAATTATCTTTAGCTTTTTCAAATTGGCTAATTTTATTTTTGTAGCTATTCTCAAGACTTCTTTTCTTACTCTCAATTCTTCCTTGTAACTCTTTTTCCTTTTTTGCAATCCTTTCTTCTACATCTCTCAACATATTCAAGTTCTTGTTTAAAGAATCATTGTTTACGTAGGCTATTTTAATTGGCTTAGCAGAAATGTTTGAATCTAAGTCCATGTACTTAGTTAACGAATCCTCCATCATCACTGTAGGCGTATCATTTTCAGTTACTACTTCTGGAGCTGCTTTACCATTACTAAATTGTAAATAGAATAAAATGGCTACTGCTATTACTAATATAACGTTAAGTATTGTTCCTGCTTGTTTCATAGTTGCTTTGTAATTTATGATGCAAATTTAACACAATCTTACACATCAGCAATTTAGTTCTGATGTTTATAATTATCTCTGCGTTTATTTTAACTTATTTTAATAAAAAAAGCCTTCGTTATTGCTAACGAAGGCTTGTTAAATCTATAGTTTATAGATTAAAATCTGTTATCTGTAGTTACTAGATTAGGGAATTTAGTTTTATCAAACTTAAACTTTGAAGATGGAATTGTTGTTCCTGAAGAAAACCCTGTGATGTCATAAACCATATTTACTCCATCTCTTCCTTTAATTTCTACTTTAGTTAATTCGTTAGCCGTTTTATCAATGATTAAAGTAATCGTATGATACTTAGATTTTTTAGGATCAATAGGAAATAACCTCACTTCTTGTAGGAATTTAGAACCAACTTTACCTTCACCAATCAACTGATATTTAAAACCAGTTTCCCATATAGAAAGTAATTTTGCTGGACTCATTAATCCATTTCCTTCGTCAGCATCTTCGTTAGATGTTATAACAACTTCGTTATCCTTTTTAGAATATAACCAGTTATCTCTTCCATCATTAACCACTGTATAATCAGTCGTATAGTATGCATATTTCTTTGCTGCTTTGTATGCCTTACCAATTATTACTTGTTTCTTGATTTTAGCTCCAGAAAATGTCGCTTTAAAATCAATAACAATATTATCAATAGACTTATGCTTAGCACTTAATTTATCCAATATTGCTTTTGCTTTTGGATCTTTTTCTTGATAGGTATTCTGACTAACAGCAGTAAAAGTTGTACCTAATAAGGCTGCGATAAAAAGTAATTTCTTCATTTTTTCTTATTTATATAATAAAAGTAATAATTAATGAAAGACCTGTTTTTCACTATAACAAAATGATAACGAAATGACACGGATACGGCATTCCCAAACTTTATTAAAAATAAAACTAATCCTTTGGTTACAATTCTTCCAAATATCGTTCCAAACTCATTTCGTCAGGAATTAGAACCTTACGAGCCTTACTTCCTTCAAAAGGACCTACAATTCCTGCAGACTCTAATTGATCTATAATTCTTCCTGCTCGGTTATAACCAAGTTTCAATTTTCTTTGTAATAATGAAGCCGAACCTTGTTGATGAATAACCAAAATACGAGC
>CALLII010000143.1 GCA_938009745.1 uncultured Flavobacteriales bacterium | reverse complement strand
AGATTCTGCTGATAATAAATATTATGTAGCAGGTGGTAACGCAGCAAAAGAGGCTGTTCCAGGAAATGGAATTGGCTATGAAGATGGCATTGACGACAATGAAAGGTTTGGGATGAGGCGTTTTGTTTATTATAATAATTCTATAGGTAACCAAGGTGATCCTACTAAGCATACAGAATATTATAATTATTTAAAAGGGCTTTGGAAGGATGGAGTTAAATTCCAATACGGAGGAAATGCTTATCCAGGTTCAGCTCTTCCTTTTTCTACTTCGGGTGTAGAGTGTGATTTTATGTTTCCAAGTGATCCAGCTACAGGAAAAAACACAGATCCTGAAGGTTGGGGAACTGGAGGAAATGTGGCTGTAGCTGCGACTCCTTGGTCCGAAGTTTCTATGGGCGCTCAACCTTTTGATAGAAGATTTGTACAATCTGCCGGGCCTTTTACTTTAGAACCAGGTGCTGTAAATAATATCACGGTTGGTGTTGTATACGGAAGAGGTACCAGTGGTCACCTTTCTTCTATTGCCAAAATGAAACAAGCAGATGATAAAGCTCAAAGCTTATTTGATAACTGTTTTGATATCTTGGAAGGTCCAAACGCACCTAAACTTACGATTCAAGAATTAGAAAATGAATTAATTTTGACTATTAATCCAAGAGCAGGTGGAAATGACATTGAAGGGTATTCAAAACTAGATCCTACCATTGATGAAAGCTTACTTGATTCAAATTTTTTAACTGTGAATGGAAAAAATAATTATTACACTTTTGAAGGGTATCAAATTTACCAGCTTAAAGATAATTCGGTTTCAGCTTCTAACATTTATGATGTTGATAAATCTAGATTAGTAGCTCAATATGACATTAAAAACGGAATAAAACAACTGATTAATTACTCTGTAGATCCTGTAATGGGAGTTGGTATGCCTGAGTTAATGGCTAACGGGGCAGACGAAGGAATAAAACATTCGTTAAGAGTAACACAAGATTTATTTGCCAAAGGAGATCCTAAACTTGTAAATCATAAAACCTATTATTTTTTAATTATAGCTTATGGTTATAATAACTTTAAAACGTACGACCCAACTAATGCAAGTGCATTGGACGGACAACAAAAACCTTACATAGCGAGTAGAAAAGGATTTGATGGTGGAGAGATAAAATCTTATCCTGGAATTCCTCATATTCCTTCGCCAGAAGCTGGCGGTACTGTGCAAAATGCTAACTATGGAGATGGAGTAGAGATTACTCGTATTGAAGGAATGGGAAATGGGGGAAGAGAATTGGATTTAACTGATAAATCTAGGTTGGAGATTGCGAGAAATAATAAAATGGATGAAATAACTTATGCGGCAGGCAAAGGACCTATAGACATTAAAGTAATTGACCCATTAAACCTAGGTGCAGATGAATATGAGTTAAGATTTATTAAAGACGGGAATAACTCATTAGACAGTGCAGAATGGGAATTAACAAGATTAAGTGATGGAAAAGTTATTCCATCAGATGAATCGATAGTATTAGGTTACGAACAATTATTTCCTAAATATGGATTTTCGATTAATATCGAACAATATATCAATGAGATTAAAGATGAGAATACAGACAATAGTCCTCTAAGGTCTCCAGTTCCTCAAATGACGACCAATTTAATTTCTTGGAGTTTGGAATACCAAAATGAATCAGAGCCTTGGTTGTCAGGATTTTCTGATGTAGATGGTAACTCAGAACTAAACTGGATAAGAAGTGGAACACAATTGGTTAAAAACTCAAGTATAGATCCAAATCCAAATGATGTGTTTGACGATTACCAAGGGGTAGATGATCAACAACAATTTGAAGGAATAGCCAATGGTACTTTTGCACCTTTCTTTTTGATGTCTTCTTCTGCTATTAATAACCAACCTGTTGGAGCTGGAAATTTAGCTACTACCTCTTTGGTGGGAGTAACTTACAGAAAAAACAGATTGGCTTTTCTTCCTAGCATAGATATTGTTTTCACAGCTGATAAAAGTCTATGGTCTAGATGTCCAGTATTAGAAACACAAGATAATTCGAGCCTTGCAGAAAATGGGACGAAAAAATTAGAATTGAGAGGTTCTGCCTCTATCGATAAAAGAGGAAGGAAATCTGGAGAATCGGGTTATAATAGTTCTGAAGGAGACAAAGTAAGTACTTCTGGCATGGGTTGGTTTCCAGGATACGCGATTGATGTGGGAACAGGAGAACGTTTAAACCTTGCCTATGGAGAGGATTCTTGGCTTGCAGGCGATAACGGAAGAGATATGCAATTTAATCCTACTTCCAATTCATTTGAAGGATTAGGAAATATTGTTGCAGGTGGAAAGCATTATCTATATGTGTTTAGAAATAATAATCTATTAACAAGTCCTCCTGTATCTTATGCATTGAAAGGAAGTTCAAGTACCGTTCACATTGGTGCTTATGACGAAGGACAAAGCTTGTACGCTAAACTTTCTAGTATAAGTTTGGTAGAGAAAAGAAGAGCTTGGGATGCTTGTGTATGGGTAGGTATGCCAATGACAGCAACAAATCAAAAGTTCTTGGCTACTGATGCAACACTAAAAATAAGAGTTGAATCGTCCTACAGAAGGTATGCAACCAAGGGAAATTTTGTAAAAACTCCAGCTTCTTTGTCAGCAAATAACGAAGTAGCCAGTGAAAACGATTGGTTCAATTTATATAAATTTGATACCCGTTCTGTTGCCACAGGGAAACAAGTTTTGGATACTGCAGTCTCTGTGTTGGATTTAATAAATGTAGTGCCAAACCCTTATTATGCTTATTCAAATTACGAATCTAGCCGATTGGATTCTAGAATTAAAATCACGAACCTGCAAGAGAAATGTACGGTTAAGATTTATAATGTGGGAGGTTCCTTAGTAAGAACGTTAACCAAAGACGATCCCATGACCTCATTAGATTGGGATTTGAAAAATGTAAATGGAGTCCCAATTGCGGGAGGAGTTTATATTATTCACGTAAAAGTGCCAGATGTAGGAGAGAAGGTAATTAAATGGTTTGGTGCACTGAGACCACCCGATTTGACTAATTTTTAAATGAATATATTTAATAAATGACGTTTTATTTTTTATTAAAACGTCATTTTTATTTTTTATTAAAAGTATTTTAATAATGAATAATAGCTTGTTTTTTTATTTTAAAACAGTAATTTTAGTGATATCATTCAAATAAAAAATCAATGAAAACAAAACTACTATTTACATTTCTTTTTGTTTTAAGCTTTAACTTAGTTAATGCGCAACAATGTAAAACAAATGAAATAAGGAGACAAAACATTCTTAAAGATCCAACAATTCTTGATAAACTAGAAAGTATAAAACAATATACAAAGACATTTACGGAGAATTACA
>CALLII010000142.1 GCA_938009745.1 uncultured Flavobacteriales bacterium | reverse complement strand
ACAACCAAAGTATTCGTGAATAACTATACAGTAATTTCCACATTAGTGAACAACAATAACGGAACATTTACTTACACAGACGAAACAGGATTGGCAACCATCATTGATTACAGAGATACGAATACAACAGACTTCGGTCAGATAGGTGATTCAGTTTTCTATGTAGATGGGTTTGGCGATACAACCAAAGTATTTGTGAATAACGATACTGTAATTTCTACTTTGGTGAACAACAACAATGGAACATTCACTTACACAGATGAAACAGGATTGGCAACTATTATTGATTACAGAGATACCAATACGACTGACTTCGGTCAGATAGGAGACAGTGTTTATTACGTAGATGGATTTGGTGACACAACTAAAGTGTACAATAATACCGATACAACAGCAATCACAATCTTAACAGATAACGGAGATGGAACATTTACTTATGTAAATGAACTAAACGATTCAGTAACATATAATTCGAGAGATACAATAATTACAACCTTGGTTGATAACGGAGATTCTACTTTCACATACACCAATGAGATTGGGGCAATGACTACAGTAAATTACCAGACAAGAGGAGTATTAACATATTTCGGTCAACTAGGAGATTCTATTTATTACGTAGATGAAAATGGAGACTCAACCAAAGTATTTGGAAATCCAGAAACTCTAACTGAAATTAGTTTTTTAAATGATACTTTAATTTACACTGCTGAAAATGGTTTAGAGACAAAAATATTTCTTGAAGATTTAGATTCTACTAATGAAAAAATTGATACTGCCTATTTATCAAATGATTCTATAATTATAGTGGAGGGTGGAGATACATCATATATTACTGGAAATGGTGATGATGATTGGTATGGAGAAGGAACTACTTCAGAACCAAAATCAATAAATGACAACATTTTTACTAATGGAAGAGTGGGTATAAATGTTCTTGTACCTTCAGAAGCACTTGATGTTAATGGGAACATGAAATTATCCAATGGAGGAACTACTGGACTTCTTAAAATAGTAGCCAATCCTTCGGGAGGGAATAGAGCCTGGATGAATAAAGGTGTACAAATTGGTTCCACTTCTGACAATATGTATATTGGTTTAAAAGATGAAGGAGCTAATAATGAGGATGCAGTAATTGCTTGGGGAGATGATGCAGGAGATAATTTAAGATTTATTTTTGCTGATACAGGGGGACCAGTTGATGGACAAGAAGCCATGAGAATATTAGGTTCCAATAGAAATGTTGGGATAGGGATTAATAATCCATTGTTTAGATTAGACATAACTCCGGCAACTGGATTAGATCCAATAAGACTAAATGGATTGAACTTAAGACAAGCAAATGATACAGCAGTGTTAGTTGTTAATCCATCATCAGGGATAGTAAGGTATTTAGATTTGGATTCTATTGGAAACGACCACGATTGGTATACATCTCAAACTACAAATACACCTAAGTCTATAAACGATAATATATACACGAATGGCAATGTAGGAATTGGATTAGATAACCCAACAACACAACTTTATATTCAAAGTGATGATGATGCAACTATTACTATTGAAGCAGATTTAGATAACTCTGGAGAAGATGATAATCCATTATTACGCTTAATTCAAGATGGTAAATTGATTGATGGGGAATTAAGTATAAATGGTAATGCAGGTAGTAATTTTACAAATGCATTAACTAACGGAACTTATTTAAGTTCTAGCACAACAGCAATATCAACTCCACTTCAATTTGTAACTTCTAATTCTTCTAGAATGACCATCTTACCAAATGGAAATATTGGAATCAATAACAACAATCCTTTAAATAAACTTCATTTAATTGATTTAACTAATGATCCATTTAGAGTTGAAGGGTTTAACATAGCTCAAGCAAATGATACATCTGTATTAGTTGTGAATCCGGCTGATGGAACTGTAAGGTATTTAGATTTAGATTCTATCGGAACTATTGATAGTCTATCACATTTAAGAGATGATACATTGTCAGTTTATCAAGGAAATTCGATAAGCAAAGTTGCTTTAGCCAATACAATGGCTGAGATTTATGATACGGCTGGAGGATATACATTGTTGACAGCATTTGCAAATATTCCTTTAGCTACTCCAGGAATTGTTGATGCAAATTATTCAACTTCAGGAACTAGTATTACTGTTGCCAATGCAGGAAGGTATAAAATTACTTACCGTGTAACTGTTGATATGGTAGGTGGTAACAATAGATCTGGAAGTCAATACCAACTGGCAAATAATGGAACTGTTATTCCTGGAACTTTTGCAGCAGCTTACCACAGAAATACAAATAACGATTTAACTACAGCAACTGTTGTTAAAGTTGTTGATTTAGCTGCTGGTGATATTATCACAGTACAAGGTAGAAAGTATGTTGGAATAGGTGTATTAGAAACTATACCAAATGGTTCTTCTTTATTAATAGAAAGATTATAAGAAAATACAATGAATAGAAGCTATCTTTCATTACTAGTAGTATTTCTATTGACTATAGGAATAGGTGGCTATGTATTTATTTCAAAATCTCAAGCTTTTGATGAGAAGAAACAATCAATTGATTTTGCTCCTTTTTCAGCTAAAACGATTCTTCAAATAAATAGTCCAAATCAAAATTTAGAGGAACTTTTCACCTCTAATTTGGTTTGGAAAAAAATAAAGAAGAATTCTGAAATAAAGATATTAGAGGAATTTTGGAGCATTGATGATTCTAGTTTCAATGGAATTAAAGAAAAAGCACAATCCTTAGTTTACATTAAATCAGACAAAAAACATTTTTTTGTTTTGGAAATGGAAGTTAATATCAAAGATTCAGTTTTTTTACCTAATTGGAAATCTAAATCAGTAGATAGATTTATACTATTTTCTGAAAAAGGAAATTGGGAATCTCTAGCAACAATAAACGAAAGTATAAAGAGTGTGAAAGAAGATACTTCCTTTCAAACACTCATTAAATCAAAAGGGAATGAACAAATATACTTATACCAACAAGTAAATGAGAGCTGGCAATCATATGGATTAATGGTTAATTCTGATCAGTTTTTTGCCAGTGGAATGGAAGTTAATCCTTCTAATATTGAATTGAAAAATGGTCAATTTGATTTTTCTATTTTTGAAATCTTACCAAGTGAATTCGAATCGATTGATATTAGAAACTTTAAGAGTAATGATTTAATTTTAATAGATACAAACTTGTTGGCCCAACAAGCTAAGTTATGTAGCTGCGACCCATACTTTTCGGCAACATCATGGATAGAGAATACAGCAATTTGGTATAAATCTATGTATGATAATGGACAGTATTTAATTTTTAAAACTGCTGAAATAAATGAGTTTAAAAATGGAGTTAATGATTTGCTTCCTGATAGTTTGAAATGGGAAGAAGAAGATAATTTAGTTGTTAGAGACTTTAATGCAGCATTTGATTACAACAGTATATTTAACTCTGATGTGGCTCTCAATCATTTCGTAAGGATAAATGATTTTATTGTTTTTTCTGATTCTAAAAATGAGCTGGAACGACTTATTTTTCAGTTCAGTTCAAATTTAACAATAATCAATAATGATAAGTTATTAGATTTTATTTCAGGAAATATTTCATCCAAATCAAATCAAGTGGTGTTAAAAGGAGGATTTAATTTGGGAGATATTGAAATTGATGAAGGAATTTCAATTTATCAAACTCATCAAGAAAATAAGGATTTAAAATACAACAGTCATTTATTTTCTACAGAGATAAAGCTTGATGGAAGCAGAACCAATCCTAAATGGAAGTTGGATTTTGAATCAGGATTAAATTCTAAAATTTATGTAGTAAAAAATCACACTACTTTTGATAACGATTATTTAGTTCAAGATGAATCAAATATGCTTTATTTTATTACACCAAATGGACAAATAAAATGGAAAAGAGAAATAGGTAATCCAATTATTGGTGAAGTTAAAAACATTGATATTCTTGGGAATAATAAATATCAAATGGTATTTAATACCAAAAACAAATTATTTGTAATTGATATTTTAGGTCGTGATGTGGAGAGTTTCCCAGTTCCAATTTTAGATTCGGCTACGGCCAATGTTTCTCCTATAGATTATGAAAATAATAACAACTATAGATTTTTAGTGCCAACAACAAAAGGAATTAAAAATATTGATGAGAAAGGGATAATAGTATCTGGATGGAATCAACCAAAGCCAAGTTCAATAATTACTTATGATATCGATTATTTATCAATTAAAGGAAAAGACTATTTAATTGCTCAAGGGGCCGACAATAGCCTTTATTTTTATAACCGTAAGGGAGAAGTAAGGCATACTGTAAACCAAACTCTTGGTTACCCAAGAGAAGTTATAAAAGGGAGTTCTATATCTAAAACTAGAGCTATCTTTTTAGATGAAAAATCTAATACAATTAATAGGCAGTTTTTTAATAATTCTCCAGCTTCTATTCTATTAGCTTCTACTAATACTATATCTCAATTTATAATGGAAGATTATGATGGGGATGCAAACAAGGAGTTTATTCTAGTTAACAAGTCAGAAATATTAATTTACTCTGAAAACCTTATTATTAAAGAAAAAATCAATTTACCAGAAGGAGCTTCAAATATTCAAATATTTGAAGGAGGATTTGGTTATATAAATCAATTTGGTGATTTAGCAATCGTAAGAGGAAAAGACACTAAAATTATTGGAGGTGCAAATTCATATGCAATAGATTTTTTCAAAAATCAACTCCGTGTATTAATCGTAGGAGATAAAGATTTTAAGCTCTTACTACTTTAAATAGTTTTAATCTTTTTTATCTTAATTAATTCTGGGCCAGAAAGTAGCGAAGCAATCTTTTTAGTTTTTGGAAATTGTTCTAAAATTATCTTTAATAATACAGTAATTGGAATTGACATTACCATTCCTGGAACCCCCCATAAATAACCCCAAAACATCAGCATTACTAATATTGCTATCACATTTATAGAGAATGTTTTCCCCATAAATATAGGTTCTAGTATTGCTCCAAATAGTATTTCTATTCCTCCAACTACGGCAAAGAAAAAGAATAGGGTAGTGGGAGCATCAATCTCAACAAATGCAAATAAGGTAATTAATATTACTGCTATTACCGAACCAATCATTTGAACAAAGTTTATTGCAAATGCAAACACCCCCCAAAAAATAGGGAAGCTTACATCAAAAGCATAGCATGCAAGTGAAAAACCAATTCCTGTAAGTAAGCTCATAATGAACTTAACTATCAGAAATTTATAAATATCTTTTTCAATTTTTATAAAGGTTTTTACAGAGGCAAATTCCTGCTTAAATAATAAATCTTTCATAATTACTTGAAGATTAACGGAGCCTGCCATTAACAACACCACAAAGAACAATGTCATTAATATCATTGTAATAGTTCGATTTGCAAAACCAAGTATTTTACCCACGTTAAAAGAGGATTTATTACTCTGGAAATAATCTAACAACACATTACTACTGTGTTCTTTAGTCATACCAAAAAAGTCTTCTATTGATAGTATAGCAGAAGTTACTTTTTCATTTGCTTTAGCTAAAAATACTTCATCAGATTGCATTATTTCTCTACTAGATATCTGAATGAGGACTGAGCCAACAATAATAATTCCTATCAATAGAGATACTGCAACTAGTAAACTTCCTAGTTTTGGCATTCCTCTTTTTTCTAACCATCTCATTAATGGAAGAAAAAGAAGTGAAATAAACATTGATCCAAACAATGGAATAAAAATGAAGGACAAGATATTCAACAAATAAAAAATTACGGGTACAGCAATTACCAGTAATAAAATGTTGGTTGTTCTAATATCTCTCATTTCTTGAATCTATTTTAAAAAAGTAAACGCAAATATATAAAGATATATTTGCGTTCAGTGTAACTATTTGTAAATATTATAAGTTGCTAATATAGCTTCCAAAAGTATCTTTGAACTGATATCCTTCATCAACTCTTTGTTTGCTTAGCTTATTATATTCAACTAGTGCCCAAAGGATGAATTCTTTCCAGAAATAACGGTCTTTTTTATCTAAATCTGGCTTGTAAGTATCTAATAATTCATTCAATGGAACAACATCATCTAAAGTTGTTTTGTATAGTTTTTCCGAAGAATCATCCATCAATTCAAACCCAGATTCGGCAAAGAACCATTCTAATGTATCATGATATGGAGTCTTTTCGTCTTCTTTTTCTAATTTTTGTATAGCTGGAAATGACTCTTGAAATAATGATTTAACTGCATCACCAATTAATGATAAAGCTACGTTACCAGTACCTTCTTGCTCTCCTTCGTAAACCAGCTCTACTTTTCCTGTGATTGATGGAATTATTCCCATAAAATCAGACAAACGAACCGAAGTTTTCTTTTCCCCAATAACCAAGCACCTTCTTTCGGCAGCACTTAATAAGTTCTCGTAAGCTGTAATACTCATTCTTGCACTAATTCCGCTCTTAGCATCAATATATTCGCTTTCGCGAGCTTCAAAGCTTATTTGCTCCAATAAATCTTTAGCCAATTCAGGTACGTAAATAGTAGAATCTTGAGCTTTATCAGATTTTGCTTCTTGGTGCGTTATCTTTTTGGCAGTTTCAATATCCTCAGGATAATGGGTCAGTATTTGTGAACCAATTCTATCTTTAAGTGGAGTTACTATACTTCCTCTATTGGTGTAATCCTCAGGGTTGGCGGTAAATACAAACTGCATATCAAGTGGCAATCTTACTTTAAATCCTCTAATCTGGATATCTCCTTCTTGTAAGATATTAAACAATGAAACCTGAATACGAGCTTGTAAATCTGGAATTTCATTTATAACAAAAATACACCTGTTTGCTCTTGGTATCATTCCATAATGTATCACTCTATCGTCTGCATAACTCAATTTTAAGTTTGCAGCTTTTATTGGGTCAATATCACCAATTAAATCGGCTACAGTTACATCAGGAGTTGCTAGTTTTTCATAGAAACGTTCATCTCTGTGCATCCAAGTTATAGGAGTTTTATCACCTTTTTCAGCTATTAATTCAATTGCAAATCGCGAAATTGGATTTAAGGGGTCGTCATTAATATCAGATCCTGCAACAACCGGAATGTATTCATCTAATAACTCAGTCATTTTACGTGCTAATCTTGTCTTAGCTTGTCCTCTTAATCCTAACAAGTTAATGTTGTGACGAGATAAAATAGCTCTTTCCAATTCTGGAATTACTGTTTTTTCAAATCCGTGAACTCCTTCAAAAGTTGTTTCTCTGTTTTGGATTTTTGTACGCAAGTTATTTCTCAATTCATCTTTTATTGATTGTGAAGTGTAACCTGATTTCTTTAATTCGCCTAATGTTTTTATTTTATTCATTTTCTATTATAAATGTGGTTATCAAATTTTCTTTTCTAAGTCACCCTTCGAGAAATTCCAATAAGTTGGAACCCTCAGGGTTCAGTTTAACTTTTATCAATATGTTTGTCCGAACCCTGAGGGTTTTGGTTCGTTCTTCACGAAACAAAATGTCTCGAAGGGTGGGATCTATCTTATCCTCTTCTTCCTATTCGTCTCATAATCCTCAAATATCATTTCCCCTAATCCTCTAAGTCCAGTATAAAATGCCTTTCCTTGATTTGCTTCGGTAAAGTTTTCTACAAACTGCTGTAAGTAGGGATCCTGAGCAATCATAAATGTAGTTATTGGGATTTTTAGTTTTCTTGCTTGTCTGGCTTGCGTGTAGCATTTACCGACAATGTATGGGTCCAATCCATTACTGTTCATGTAATATTGTCCGTCTGGCTCGATTACGCAACTCGGTTTCCCATCCGTAATCATAAAAATCTGCTTGTTGGTATTTCGCTTTCTTCTCAAAATATCCATGGCCAATTGTAATCCTGCAACCGTATTGGTATGGTAAGGTCCAACTTTTAAATAAGGTAAATCCGCAATTTTTATCGCCCAAGCATCATTTCCAAATACCAAAATATCCAGTGAATCTTTCGGGTAGCGAGTGGTAATTAACTCCGAAAGTGCCATTGCAACTTTCTTTGCAGGAGTGATTCTGTCTTCTCCATACAAAATCATACTGTGGCTAATGTCAATCATTAGTACCGTACTCATTTGAGCTTTAAACTGAGTTTCTTCCACCACCAAATCACGTTCTGTGAGATTAAAATCACCCATTCCGTTATTTATTTGTGCATTTTTAAGACTTTCTGTTAGGGATATTTTTTCTATTCCATCTCCAAATCTAAACTCACGTAATTCTCCTGTATGTTCGTCTCCGTTTCCTCTGTGTTTTGATTTATGATTTCCAGAAGCACTTTTCTTAATGTTTCCAAAAATTTGTTCAAGCGCTTTTTGTCTAATTAATCGTTCGGTTTTCGCAGTAATAACTGGCGCACCTTTTCCATCATCATCTAATTCTTCTTTTATGTAGCCTTTGTTTTTAAGGTCTTCAATAAAATCCTCGATGGTGTAATCATCAGTAGTTAGTTCGTATTCTTTATCCAACTCTCGCAACCAAGAAATAGCTTCATCAAAATCCCCAGAAGTATGGACAATAAGTTCCTTGAATACATCAAATAACCTATCAAATGGAGATTGATTTGGTGCTTCGTATTTGGTGAAATAAAATCCTGTTCGTGTTGTTTTGTTCATTGATTATTTAGGCATCTATTTATACCATCTAAATTAAAACAATTTAATATTAGATGTATGAAATTTAAGTGTCTTAATTACAAATTTTATTGTAAAATTAAGAGTACAAAAAAAGCCGATATCAATTGATATCGGCTTTTCAAATTTAATTTGACTACTAATAATTATTTTGCTTTAAAATAAGTTTTGTAACCGTCATCTAAATCTTCTATCCACATTTCATCATTCTTCAGCTTCAAAATTTTACTTTCAATTGCATCTCCATCTTCGTCAGTTGTTTTTATGTTCTTTTTTGAATCAGTAAATTCCCAAGAGAAATTATCAGTTGAAGTTGTTGTTACCCCACCAAAAGTATAAGTGTATGTTTGTACTCCAGTACCGTCATCATTATATGTAATTTCAAATCCATCCCAGTCAGTGTCAATTTCACCATCTGATTCAATTGTTTTTTCAATTACCCATTCTCCAACAACTCTTGCTTTTTTTGTTCTTAGTGATACTGCAGGTCCTTCCTCATATTTACATGAAGTTGATCCAAATACTAGAGCTGCTGCTAATAATAGGGTAGTAAGTTTTAATGTTTTCATAATTTTTTGTTTTTGATTAATAATAACATCATTTTAACAAACTCTATGCCAAAGAATAATTTTTAGTTTATTTTAAGCTAGAGCAGAATTAATCCTCCCATTAATTTCTTCAATTGTCCCAATTCCATCCACACCAATGTGCTTTCCTTGGTTTGAGTAGAAATCTTTGAGCGGAGCAGTTTCTTTGTTGTAAACCGCCATTCTATTTCGGATGATAGATTCGTCTTTGTCGTCTTTTCGTCCAGAGTCTTTTCCTCTTAGCAACAATCTTTTCACCAATTCTTCTTCTTCTACTTCTAGCGAAACCATTTTAGATATTTCCCATCCTTTTTTGGCAAGTAACTCATCCAAAGCAGTTGCTTGGTCTGGAGTTCTTGGGAATCCATCAAAAATAAATCCATCCGTATCGTGTGATTCACTTAATTTATTGTCTATCATATCAATCACCAATTGGTCTGGTACTAAGTTACCAGCTTCCATATATTCTTTGGCTTTTTTGCCTAAATCAGTATCGTTTTTCATATGAAAACGAAACATATCTCCTGTAGATAAGTGTGTTAGGTTAAACTTTTCTTGAATTAATTCTGATTGAGTTCCTTTTCCTGCTCCTGGAGGGCCAAATAAAATAATGTTCAACATAGGTTCTTTTATTATGTATAGTTCGTCTAAATTTCTGCCAATTTCGTTATAATCTAATCCAAATCCAACTAAAAATTCATTTCCTACTTCAAATCCAACATAATCGATAGGATAATCTTTGGTGTAAGCATTTGGTTTAAATAGGAGTGTAGCCACTTTCAAGCTATTTGGTTTACTTCCAGATAAATCATTTACAATGTGTTCAAGAGTAATTCCTGTGTCCACAATGTCTTCAACAATAATCACATCTGAGTTTTCGATATTTTTATCAAGACCTAATACTTTCTTAACATTTCCGGTAGTTTCGGTTCCTTTATAAGAGGAAACTCTCAAGAAAGCCACTTCGCATTCAATGTCTATTTTTTTGAGAAGGTCAGAAAAAAACATCACAGAACCATTTAGGATTCCAACCAAAAGAGGTTTTTTTCCGTGATAATCGCGATTAATTTCTGAGGCAACTCTCGAAATTTGGTCGTCAATTTTTTCTTTTCTGATAAAGGGTCTAAAAGTTTTATCGCCCAAAGTGATTTCTTTCTCCATTCTCAAAGGTAAAATTTTTGTAGCAATATTAAATAATCTATAAAAAAAACAATACGTAATTCTCCAATCCCAATTCATGATTCCCTATATTTGTTGGGTATAAAAAACCTACAGATTTGACCACAATAGCTTTAAGTAACCTAGGATATTTTTTAGTATTTTTTTCGTTTGTAACAGCCTTGTTCTCTACGATTTCTTATTATTTATCATTCAAAAATAGAGGCGACTTAGCCCTAACTTCTCTTTGGAAAAAATCTGGAAGAACTTCTTTTAGACTTCATTCATTAGGAATACTTAGCGTTATCACCCTTTTGTACATTTTAATTTACGGGCATTTTTATGAGTTTAACTACGTTTGGAAATACTCTAATGATTCCATGCCACTTAGGTATTTAGTTTCTTGTTTTTGGGGAGGACAGGAAGGTAGTTTCTTACTTTGGATGTTCTGGAATATTGTAATTGGTAATCTTTTGATAAGAGGAGCCAAAAAGTGGGAAAGCTCAGTGATGACTGTGTTCGTTCTTTCTCAAGCTTTTTTAACTGCTATGATTTTGGGAGTGTATGTGTTCGATTTTAAGATTGGAAGTAACGTATTCCTGTTAACTAAAAACTTACCACAAAATCTTGGATTGCCTTGGACAGAGCTAGCAGACATGTCTGGTTTACCAATGTTCCAAGATGGACAAGGATTAAATCCTCTACTACAAAACTATTGGATGACTATTCATCCACCAACTTTATTTTTAGGATTTGCATTAACTGCAGTTCCATTTTCTTACGCAATTGCTGGACTTATGGAAGACAAGCTTAAAGAATGGATAAAACCTGCAATGAGTTGGACTTTTGTAGGAATTGGAGTTTTAGGAATAGGAATATTGATGGGAGGAATGTGGGCATACGAATCACTTAGTTTTGGTGGTTTTTGGGCTTGGGATCCTGTAGAAAATGTATCGTATATTCCTTGGTTAACTTTTGTTGGAGCAGGTCACTTAATGCTAGCAAATCAAAGAAAAAACAGCTCTTTGTTTTTTACTTTTATATTAACGTTCTTGTCATTTATATTAGTATTGTATTCTACATTCTTAACTAAGAGTGGAGTGCTGGGAGATAGTTCTGTACACTCATTTACCGACAATGGAATGTTGGGACAGCTATTATTTTTCATCTTGTTTTTTGTTTGGTTATCTGTATTTATGATGCTTAAGGGAAAGCAACACAAATTAATGTACACGGTTATTTCTATATTCCTATTTGTGATGACTATTGCTGCAACCGAAACTGATAAAGTGTTAGGAATACCTGCTTCAGGTATCGTATTCATTTTAGGAACTTTAGTAACGTTAGTATTTGTTGTAATTGCATCAGTTAAGTATTTTCCTAAAGTAAAAACCGAGGACAAACTTTGGAGCCGAGAGTTCTGGATGTTTATGGGGAGTTTGGTATTGTTTTTAGCGTGTATTCAAATCTTTGTAGATAACTCTTACCCAGTTTGGAATAGATTATTTGGTTGGCAAGAAGCTGGACCTGAAAATGTTTTGCAACATTATAATGTTCGCCAAGGAGCCTTTGCCGTATTTGTAGCTTTATTTATTGGGTTTGGTCAATATTTGAGATACAAAGGGATGCCTTTCAAATTGTTCTTTAAGCAAATAGCTCTTTCATTAGTGATTTCTATAGTGCTTACTATCATTGGATTGTTTGTGTTTACTTTTACAGGAAATGATTTCTCTTCAGCAGAAACAATTATATATATTGCTTTGCTTTTCACTTCAATTTATGCAGTGGTAGGAAACCTAGATTACTTCATTCGTTTTCTTAAAGGAAAATTAAATTTTGCAGGTTCGTCTATCGCTCACATTGGGTTTGGATTAATTTTGTTTGGAGCATTGATTTCTAATTCTCAATCAAAAAAATTATCTCACAACAAAGGAGGTAAATTTGATTTAGCCTCATTAAGTGAAACCTTCGAAAACAATGAAGATGTACAAATCACTTTGGGAGATACAACTTACATGCGCGAGTATTTTGTATCCTACAGAAGTAGAAGGCAAGAAGGAATAAACATTTATTATGAAGTAGATTATTTTAATCCAATTCCTTTGAGTTACGAAAAAGGAGAAGTAGTAACTTACAATGGAGAGTTTTTTGAAGCTCAAGAAAGCCATACAATTACTCAAGATTTTTTCACGGAGAATATTAAATATTGGGAACTATGTGCTCCAGATTCGACTGCTAAAGAATGGTTGAGTCACAGAGTAGGAGAGAAGCTATTTACGCTTGAACCATTTGTTCAGCTTAACAAACAATTTGGTAACGTAGCAGAACCATCTACAAAGCACTTTGTTTCTCATGATGTGTTTTCGCACATTAAATATCCTGATCCAGCCATATTTGAAGATCAAAATGATGGATTTATGCCTTATGAAAACTATACTGCTGCTGTTGGCGACACTATTGTAACCACTCATGGGATGGTAATTGTGGAAGGTAACGATCAATATCCTTACGAGAATAATTCACAAGCTGGAGTAGTGAATTTAAGGTTTGTAGATTACCAACAAAAGGTATCTTCTAAAACCCAATCTCTTATTTATTTAATAAAACCAGATTCTACACTTAAACCGCCAATGCCTGTTATGGATGAGGATTTTGGAATAAAAGTAGCTCTGATGGGAATTTCTATTCCAAGTTACAATGAGGATTCTACGGTAATGCAACCTCGTCAGTTTTCATTAGATGTTACAGGTAAAGAATTCATGATTATGCAAGCCAAAACTTTCCCAATGATTAACTTATTATGGTTAGGATGTATCTTGATGCTTATAGGTTCTATTATGGCTGTATTTTATAGAGTAAAGAGGAGTAAATGATTAAAAAAATCACACTCATAGGTTCAGGGAATGTTGCTCATAATTTGGGTAAAGCATTTGTATTGAACGGATTTGAGGTGGTGGAAGTTTATAGCCGAACAAAAGCTAACGCTATAGCTCTAGCAGATAAACTAGACGCTAAATACACGAATAATCTTAGCGAAATTAATGAGGAAAGCGGTTTGTATGTTATTGCTACAACCGATAATTCTATTGAGGAAATTGCGAAACAGCTTAAATTAAAAAGCCACTTTATAGTTCATACCTCTGGGAGTGTTTCCATAGATGTTTTTGAAAATAAATTTTCTCATTTTGGAAGTTTTTATCCTTTGCAAACATTCACTAAATCGCACCAAGCAGATTTTAAAGAGATTCCGATTTGTTTGGAAGGAAACAATGAAAAGAACCTAGAGTTATTGAAAGGTTTAGCTAGTAAGCTTTCTACCAAAACAGTTGAGTTGACATCAGCCCAAAGGCAAAAACTTCACTTATCGGCTGTGTTTGTATCCAATTTCGCCAATTACATGCAAGTAATAGGAGAGGAGTTATGCGAAGAACAACAAGTAGATTTTGATTTATTAAGACCTTTAATTAAGGAAGTTTTTGAGAAAAATCAAAAAGGAAAAGCAATAGATAACCAAACTGGACCAGCACTAAGAGGTGATTCATTTACAATGAATAAACACCTTGGACTCCTAAAAGACAAAAAGGAGTTGCACCAATTGTACAAACTCCTTTCTGATATGATTCAAAACAAGTAATTTTCTATTCCTTAATCACTTTATAAGAAGTGTTCTTATTGTTAGAAATTACATTCAAAACATAAACTCCTGCTGGTAAAAGAGATAAATCTATGGTTGTATTTTGATTATCAAAGTCTTGAGAGTAAACCAATTTCCCTGTTAGCGTGAATAAATCAATTCTATCTTCCGAAGAAAAACTACTTTGCGAGGTTACAACATTAATACTCGTAGAGGTTGGGTTGGGATAAATACTTACTTGATTAAGTGTTTTTTCATCTTCATCCAAAGAGGTAATAAAACCACTAAAACAAGTATTGGTGAAAGCAGTACTAAGTTCAGTACTCACAGTTAATACAGCTGTACTATCTTTACAAATACATCTTCCGTCATTAAAGTTGTAAGTCATATAAGCTGCATTTGTCTCAAATGCTTTAAAAGTACATTGCTCAAAAGTTAAAGAATCACTTGTAAGTGATTGAGATTGGTGATTCCAATTGGTAAATAAAGTGTTCCCAAAATTCCAATGATTGTTTCCTGGTTCTTGAATAAAGTCACAAGGTTTGAAGAATAAAAGGTATAAAGATCCAGTAGCTCCGGGCGATCCTGCTCCTCCGGCACCACCTCCATAGTTCACTGCAATTGTTCCATCTCCTCTTAAATCTCCAACAAAAGAGATAGATCGAGAAAATCGTTCTGTAGTAGTGAAACTAAATGCAAATCCACCATCAGCATTGTTTAATCGAGTATAAGTTTTTACTGTTTTGTTTGCATTCAAGTATAAAATATATCCCCATCCTTCATTTTGTTGATTTGCCCCAGTCATCAAATCTGGAATTCCATCTCCATTCAAATCTCCCACTTTACATAAAGCATGACCAAAATTGGCCCCATCTGATCCATTTGGATTTGCCCCAGCTGTTAATGTGTCAGAAAATCCATTAAGCCCTTCCGTAATTTTCAGTTTAGATACTACATTAAAAGTCGTACTATTTAAGGATAACATCCAAATTGCCCCTTTTCCTCCGTCTGACATAAATGCTCCTACAGCTAATTCTAAAGTACCATCATTATCAATATCTCCTAGCATGGCAACTTCTCTTCCACCAAATTGGTCACCAGCTACAAGCCCTGAACCTAATCCTCCACTCAATGGGTTTATAAGTACAGTTTGTGAGGGAATTACTGTTGAGCTAGCATTCAAAAATAATATACTTACAGCACCAATATTATTTCCGCCAACATCAGATCCTGGATCACAAGCCACTAAATCTATTCTACCATCATTATTAATGTCTCCAATTGCAGATAATCCAAATCCAGTAATACCTGTATTCTTAACATAATTTTTAACAGTACCATTTGAATTTAAATGAATGATATAAAGAGAATTTCTGTTTGCTCCTGGAGCAGTTACAGCTATATCAGGAATTGTATCTCCATCATAATCTCCAATTCCCGCTACTCCGTATCCAAAGAAATTACTTTGAACTAAAGTGTCGTTAAAATTTCCAGCAAGCATTGAAATTTTTTGATTGGATTGAACAGTTCCATCACTATTCATAAAAAGAATGTAAACAGCTCCTGCATCTGTAGCACCATCATCATCAGATCTTGCTCCAATAGCAAAATCAATAATTCCATCTCCGTTTACATCACCAATAGCATCATGGTCTCTACTAAATCTGTCTCCAGGGTCTAAAGTAGCAACAAACCCACCTGATCCGTTTTCTATTTTTACAAATCCATCAGGACCATATTGTGTAGTTGTCTGAGAATAAAGAGATAATGAGGCTAGTGAGATAGCAGCTAATGAAATAAATAGTTTAATTTGCATGTTATTTTTTTTGGTTATGCGAGTTAGACAATCATATTTCTAAAAGGTTTAATTAAGATTCAAATAATTTTTAAAAATAAGATACTATTTCTTATAATTCATCTGCTCCTGCATCTAAATTGGAACTTGTTCTTGTATCTCCATCAAAGTCAATAATAGGAAAATTTGTTGTTCCTGTTGCTGCATTAACAGCAGTTGATGATGGAGTTATATGCAAATTTCTATTAGTAAAGTTAATAAATCCTATATCTCCAGAACCGGTAATGTTATTACTTTGGTTGTAAGGTAAATTGGTATATATGTAATTGGAACCGCCATCTGTTCGTATTGCTATATTCCCAATTATATCATAAGTTACTCCAGTCAAATTATCATTAAGCCTAATAGGTGATTCGTCATCAGAAACAATAGTATTGAATCTAATAAGTGCTGACCCAATATGGTTTCCAGAGTTTCCATCACTAGACATGTTTATTCCTCGTTTTCCATTGTCATAAATCATGTTGTTTTCAATTAATAATCTTTTAGAATCTCCAGGGTGATCCGAGTAATAACTAATTCCATGATCGGTAGAGTTATGAAGTATATTTCTTGAAATAGTTCCATAAGTTCTTATGCTTATACAGTTTCCTTGGTCATTTATTATGTCATAAATGGTGTTTTCGGTAATTGTAACATTATATCCTTGAAAATAAATTCCATGATGAGGAGCGCCAAATTGGCTCGAAGTATTACTTGTAGCTACATTGTAAATTAAATTGCCCTTTATCAGTGTATTAATTTGATTTTCAGGAGCAAGAATTCCATTTTGCTTGATATTATAAACCTTGTTGTTTTTAATTTTTACTCCATCAGAAACTCCACTATTCCTGAATCTAATTCCATTTCCAGAGATATTACGAAAAATGCAATTTTCAATACAAACTCTTTCTACGTTTCTTAATTGAAGACCATCTCCATCAATATTTTCGAAAGTACAATTTCTGATAATTGTACCATCATATTCATTACCATCAAGAAAAACTGTGGAGCTAAAACATTTGTTTTCAATTATCCCTGGTTCTAAGTCTTTAATAGCTTCCTCTTTGTTACATCCATATACAATGATAAAAACAAATAGAGTAATTAGTATATTTTGTTTTTTGATTTTCATTTAGATTAAACTCTTAGGATATATATTTATTTTTAAATATCAATTAAAGTTACTTTTTTTATTAACTTAATTCAATAAGTTAATCTATCGCAATTAATGAACCCAAATTTCAAGAAATTTCTTCTAAAAATAACTCAGGCATCAGCTTGTAAAGAGGTTGAAGTGATTCAGTCTTTATGGAGTGGATATGGAAAAATTTCTAGGTATCAATTTCTAGGTTCTTCAATATCTACTGTTGTTGTGAAGTGTATTTCGCTCGATAGAGCCGAATCTCATCCTAGAGGATGGAATACAGATAACTCTCACTTAAGAAAAGTTAAATCATATGAAGTAGAAACACTTTGGTATGAAAACTGGAATCAATTGTGTACAAAGGAATCTCGAGTTCCTAACTTTATTGGCTCATACAAAGAAGGGGAGGAGCAATGGATTGTTTTAGAAGATTTGGATGCGAATTATCAAATACGAAAGCAGGATTTAAACCTTACGGAAGTGAAAGTTTGTTTGAAATGGCTTGCCAATTTTCATGCTACATTTTTAACTAAAAAGCCAATTCGGCTATGGGAAGTTGGCACTTATTGGAATCTAGGAACAAGACCAGATGAATGGCAGAAGATAGAGCACAAAAAGTTAAAAGCTAAAGCACAATTAATAGATGAAATTTTAAATAAGAGTAAATTTCAGACTATTGTTCACGGAGATGCTAAGTTGGCTAATTTTTGTTTTTCTAAAGACGGAAATCAAGTTGCTGCTGTCGATTTTCAATATGTAGGTGGTGGATGTGGAATTAAAGATGTAGCCTACTTTTTAGGAAGTTGTCTTTCCAGTTCCGAGTGTGAAATACACGAAACCGAATTACTGAATTATTATTTTACTGAATTGAAAATTGCTTTTATTCCTGATGAATTCAATTTTACATTCAATGATTTGGAGCAAGAATGGCGAAAATTATATCCAGTTGCCTGTGTCGATTTTACTCGATTTTTATTAGGTTGGATGCCTTCTCATCAGAAAGTAAATGATTACAATCTTAGAATTTTAGAAGAAGTTTTAAAGGAAATTTAAACTGTTATTTTAATAATTATTTAATAATTCAGGAATAGTCCAAATTGTAACAAGTAGACCGAAAATTGAAAATAATATGGTTAAGATATATCCAGTAATTTTGCCTGCTTTAATTTTTGGAATCCAAAGCGAATAATAGGCTCCTATTAAAAATCCTATTCCTGCGATACTAAAAAAATAAGTAAACAAAAGTGGAATAATATTAAGTACTATTGCGGAAAGAGCAAATAATTTGATTTTCATCTTGCCTAATATTATATCCTACTCTGGTAAGTGTGCAATTCATAATACCTTCCTTCAGCAGCCAATAATTCGTCATGTGTTCCTCTTTCGCAAATGTTTCCATCTTCAATTACTAATATTTGATCGGCTTGACGAATTGTACTTAATCTGTGGGCAATTACGAACGTAGTTCTGTTTTTCATTAGCCCGTTTAAACTCTTCTGAATAAACGATTCACTTTCTGTATCAAGGTTAGAAGTTGCTTCATCCAAAATAATGATTTTTGGGTTTGCCAAAAGTGCTCGTGCAATAGAAATTCTTTGTTTTTGTCCTCCAGATAATTTTACACCTCTTTCTCCAATAACGGTTTCCATTCCTTTTTCAAATCTATCGGTAAACTCATTCACGTAAGCTCCTTCAACTGCTTCTAGCAATTCTTTTTCGGTAGCATCAGGTCTTGGGAAAAGTATATTTTCTCTAATAGTTCCCTCAAACAAAAAGTCATCTTGTAATACAACTGCAAGGTTTTTTCGGTAACTGCTTAAGTTTACCGTAGCCATATCTACCGAATCAATAGTGGTTTTACCCGATTTTGGATTCAAAAAAGTAGCAACCAATCCGGCAATAGTAGATTTTCCCGATCCCGAAGAACCAACCAAAGCAGTTACACTTCCGGGAGCTGCTTCAAAAGAAATATTATGCAACACTTCTTTGCTGTCTTCATAACTAAACGAAACATCTTCAAATTTTATGTGTCCTTTTACGTCTTTCAAAAACTCCGTTCTCACCTCTTCGTCATCTTCCTCTTTCATATCCATCAACTCCTGAGTTCTGTCAAGTCCTGCCATGGCATCTGTCAATTGGCTTCCAATGTTTCCCATTTGTACAATTGGAGCAATCATAAAACCTAGTAGTAAAGTAAACGACAAAAACTCACCCATTGTCATGGTTCCTCCCATCATAAAGTAACCACCAATTCCCATAATTCCTGTAGAAGCCAACCCTATTAAAAATACTGAGGAACTACTAATTATGGCAGTAGCTGTCAAACTCTTTTTTACATTTTGGTACAAACGATCAACACCTTTTTCAAAACTAGAGTTTACTTGGTCTTCGGCATTAAAGGCTTTTATTACTCTCACACCACCTAATGTTTCGGTTAAGTTTCCTTTTACCTCAGCATTAATTTTTCCTCTGTCTCTAAATATTGGACGAACGTATCCAAATGCTTTAAGCATAACAAACGCAAAAATCAGAATAGGAATCAATACTGAAATTGTCATTATTGGGCTAATTTGCAACAATAGAACTACCGAAGCTATTGAAGTAATTGTCCCTCCAATTAATTGTACAAATCCAGTTCCTACTAAGTTACGAACTCCCTCTACATCAGTCATTACTCGTGAAACTAA
>CALLII010000141.1 GCA_938009745.1 uncultured Flavobacteriales bacterium | reverse complement strand
AAGAATTAAGAGATGAAAAAATAGCGCTACCAATAAGCGGACTTTGCGATTTGATAGTTGATAGCAGCAAAATAAAAATTGCAAGTGGCTTGGAATTCAGCTCTTTCGAAAACTCTGTTAAAACCTCATTCAGTAATTCTTTATTTTCTTTAATTTTCCAACCTGCATTGGAAGTCAAAACGTGAGGTGGATCCGGAACCAAGGTTACTTGTTCTGGTTTAACATCCAATACTAAATCAATGAATTTTTGATTGGGATAACCTTCTATATTAAATTCAGTGGTTACTCTTTTTGATAAATCATATACATCCGAATATCTAATGTGACGCTCATCCGGTCTTGGGTGAACGGTAATCCCTTCTGCTCCAAATTTCTCTATGTCTAAAGCAACATTCAATAAATTGGGAACGTTATTTCCTCGTGCGTTCCTTATAGTTGCAATTTTATTAACGTTTACACTTAATTTTGTCATATTTTTGTAATATTGTTTAGCTAAATAGAAAGAGATAAATAAACTCTTCATGAACAAAGGTAGCCAACAAATAAATATACAAAAATACCAAACAATAAAAATTCGTTTTTCTTCAAAATGATAGGATCACAACTCATAGTAGATAATTTACCTCCAATAAAACCGACTGAAAAATGCAGCAAGGCAGTCTTTTGGATGAGTGAATTTAAAATTTCTCATTTACCAGTTGTAAATGGTAATGTTTTTGAAGGAATTGTTTCGGAAGAAAGTTTACTTGATTTTAATTACGAAAATGAATCAATATTGGAAAGTAAAGTCCAATTAACCCGTGTTTTTGTTTATGAATATCAGCATATCTTTGAGGCAATGAAACAAATGTCGGATAATAATTTAACCATTTTACCTGTTTTAGATAGAGACGATAATTACATTGGATCCACAACTCTTTCGCATCTAATGACGTTAACTACAAACACAATCTCTATTAAAGAACCAGGTGCAGTAATTGTTTTAAGTATAAATTCTGTGGATTATTCCTTAGCGCAAATTGCGCAAATTGTAGAAAGTAACAATGCAAGAATCCTTAGTTCATTTATTACTTCCTCACCAGACACAACCGAAATGGAAGTAACAATTAAAATAAATAAAAAAGAATTGGGTGCTATATTACAAACATTCAATAGGTATGATTATACTGTAATTGAAAGTTACCACAAAGGAGAGGATTACAATGAAATGAAAAACAGATTTGATTATTTAATGACAAGATTAGATTTATAAAAGAATAAAGAATGAAAAAGCTTATAATAATATTACTCATAACATCTGGTTATATCACTTCTTTTGCTCAACCTACCAATGATAATTGTACTGGCGCAATAGATATTTGTATAGGAAATATTAAAACTGGAAATACTGATGGAGCAACTGCGCAAGTATGTGCAACTTGTGCTGATGGACCAACAATAGTTGGCTCGGCATGCTTTGACATGGAAAAAACGATTTGGTATCAATTTACTACCAATGCAGCTGGAGGAAATGCAGACATTGCAATCTCCAATATAGTTTGTTCTATGGGTGCTGGTGGAATAAGCGGAACAGTTTATGGAGCTACAGCAACTTGTAATTCGGCAACCTATACTTCCGTTTCTAATTGTGTTGTAAATTCTACTGCCGATTTTACAATTAATGCAGTAGGATTAGCAGCCAATACAACTTATTATATTTTAATAGCAAGTGAAACTGCAAGTTCATGTGGGTTTGACATTTCAATTTCTGGGACAGCCATGATATTACCTCCTAGCCTTATATCAATCTCAAATAATATTGGCTTAACTACAATTTGCCCAGAAGATTTAGTCACTTTTACAGCATCTACAATGAATTGTACAAACCCACGCGTAAAATGGTTCATAGATGGAGCACAAGCTGGAGAAACTACAAATGGGGAGGCTTGGACTAGAAATTATTTTAATAATGGAAATGTTGTAACAGCAGAACTTTGGTGTGATTGTGGAGGAGTTGTGTCAAATTCTAATGCAGTAACAATAAATGTTCATCCCTATATTACTGTAGATGCAGGGCCTTATACAAATATTCCTTTTGGAGGTTCTACCCAACTAAAAGGTTCAGGAGGTGTAACTTATTCTTGGGCACCTGGAAATACTTTAGACGATCCAAATATTGCAGATCCAATTGCTACACCTCTAAGTAGCACCAATTATATTTTAACTGCTACATCAGCTGAAGGTTGTAATTTTTATGCAGATGTTATTGTCAATGTATTGGATTCAATTTATGTACCCAATACTTTTACTCCCAATGCAGACGGAGTAAACGATACTTGGCAAATTAATCTCATTGATTTCTTTCCTAAAGCAGAAGTTACCGTTTTTGATAGATGGGGTCAAATTGTATTTAAAACGATTGGATACCCAACCTCAGCAAGGTGGGATGGAACTAGAAATGGAAATGGAAAGCAATTACCCGCTTCAACTTATTATTATACAATAAGTCTAAGCATAGATTCTAAAGAAGAAAGAGTAAAAACAGGATCTGTCACAATAATTTATTAAGCTTAATTGCAAACTACCAATTTGATACAGATGAGAAAAATAATTTTAATTAGCTTAATACTGAGTGCATCTTCGCTATTTGCTCAACAAATTCCGCAATACACCCATTATTTATTGAATCAGTTTGCTTACAACCCAGCTGTTGCAGGAAGTAAAAATTGTGTAGATGTAACTCTAGGGCATAGAACTCAGTGGAGTGGATTTGAAGGAGCACCTGTAACAACTTACGGAAGTTTTAATACAACACTGAAACAAGATAAATTTGGATTAGGTTACAAACATGCTATTGGCTTAGTAGTATTAAGAGACTCTTATGGACCTTTTGTAAGAACAAAATTAAAGTTTGCTTATGCCTACCATTTTCCAGTTACTAAAAAAGTATTACTCTCTATGGGAATGTTTTTTGGTGTAGAACAGATGAATTTTGATGCAAGCGAAGTTACTCTTATCAATAATAATGATCCTGCAGTAAACAATTCTAGAAGAGCTACTATTTTTCCTGAAGTCGCACCTGGTGTTTTTCTTCAGTCGGATAAATGGTTTATGGGAGCAACCTTACAACAAACGTTTGGAAACCAACAAAAAGCTATAGGACTAGAGGATTCAAAATTTACAAGACACGGAACTTTATTAGGAGGGCTAAACATAAAATTGTCAGACAATTGGAGAGTAATTCCTTCAACTCTTTTTAAGTTTTCTAAGGCTGCTCCTTGGGCAATTGATGTAAATGCAATGGTAGATTACAAAAACAAATTTTCTATTGGTGTTTCCTACAGGAATGTTGATGCAGTTGCAGGGTTAATTAATTTTAATTGTTTCAATTATTTTAAAATTGGATATGCTTACGATTACACTTTATCTAAGATACAATATGGAGGTTCTAATTCTCTATTTTGG
>CALLII010000140.1 GCA_938009745.1 uncultured Flavobacteriales bacterium | reverse complement strand
AAAATATTTGAAGGAGCACAAGATTTTTTGCCTTTATTGGGAACTGATTATGTAGAGTTTATTGTAGGAAATGCAAAACAAGCAGCTCATTTTTATAAAACTGCATTTGGGTTTCAATCTTATGCATACAAAGGATTAGAAACTGGTTGTAAAGACTACGCTTCTTATGTACTGAAACAAGATAAAATAAGAATTGTACTAACTACACCTCTTAACTCTAAATCTTGGATGAATGATCATTTGGCTAAACATGGAGATGGTGTTAAAATAACTGCTCTTTGGGTTGAGGATGCTAAAAAATCTTGGGAAGAAACCACAAAAAGAGGAGCAAAATCCTACATGGAACCAACTGTTGAAAAAGACGAACATGGGGAAGTAGTAAGAGCAGGAATCTATACTTATGGGGAAACTGTTCACATGTTTGTGGAGAGAAAAAACTATAAAGGTGCATTTTTACCTGGTTATAAAGAATGGAAATCAGATTACAATCCAGAACCAACAGGTCTTAAATTTATCGACCACATGGTTGGAAATGTAGGTTGGAACGAAATGAATACTTGGGTAAAATGGTATGAAGATGTAATGGGATTTGTTAACTTCTTATCGTTTGATGATAAGCAAATTACAACTGAATATTCTGCTTTGATGAGTAAAGTAATGAGTAATGGAAATGGTAGAATTAAATTTCCAATAAATGAACCGGCTGAAGGAAAAAAGAAGTCACAAATTGAAGAATACCTTGATTTTTATGAAGGGCCAGGAGTTCAACATATTGCAATGGCAACTAACGATATTTTGGATACAGTTGCAAAAATGAGAGCAAGAGGAATTGAGTTTTTATCTACTCCTCCAGAAGAATATTATAAAGCTGTACCCGGAAGATTACAAGCACATAATCACGAATTGGCAGAAGATATTGAAAAATTGAAATCTCTTGGAATTATGATTGATGCGGATGAAGAAGGGTATTTATTACAAATTTTCACCAAACCAATTGAAGACAGACCAACTTTATTTTTTGAAATCATCCAAAGAATGGGTGCTAGAGGATTTGGTGCAGGAAATTTTAAAGCTTTATTCGAATCTATTGAAAGAGAGCAAGCTAAGAGAGGAACTTTATAAAACAAACAATGAATAGAGAGGAATTACTAGCTGCAATAGATGCCAAATATGAGGCAATGGGACAAAATCCTGATGTTCATTTATCTGGATTGTTGCATGCAGAACCAATGACTTATTGGGATTTTGCTAACGTAGATGCTTTATTGAGTCTACAAATTCAAAGAACACAGCTCAAAGATGAAATGGTATTTATCATGTATCATCAAGTGAATGAGTTGTTGTTCAAAATGATACTTTGGGAGATAAAGCAGATTGGTGATGAAGAATCTATTCAGCCAGAGAAGTTTACCATGCATCTTGGGAGAATTAGTCGCTATTTTGATGTACTAGCCAATTCATTTACCGTAATGGGTGATGGAATGGAGTTGGAACAATACATGAAATTTAGAGATACATTGACTCCTGCAAGTGGATTCCAAAGTGCTCAATATAGGATGATTGAAATTTCTTCTACCGAGTTAATAAACTTAATAGATTTACGTTTTAGAGCAACTATTGACAGAGATACTCCATACGAACATGCGTTTGAGCACATGTATTGGCAAGCTGCTGGTAAAGACTTCAAAACAGGAAAAAAGAATGCTTTGCTAGTCAATTTTGAAAAAAAATACAAGCATAAGTTACTTGGCTTTATGGAAGAGTATAACACTACCAACCTTTGGACTAAGTTTAAGCAATTGCCTGAGTCGTTTCAAAAAGATATAACTTTAGTAAATGCAATGCGTCATTACGATTATACGGTAAATATAAAATGGGTAATGCATCATTACCATGCTGCTGCAAAATACCTCGGGAAAGCTGCTGCAACTGGAGGAAGCGATTGGCATAAATACATGCACCCTCAGTACCAAAAACGTATTTTCTTCCCAGACTTATGGAAAGAAGAAGAGAAAGATAATTGGGGAGTTACCAACCTAGAAAGCATTAATATACTGACAGAAATATAATACACGATATGATAAATTTTGATTACTTAGAAGCAAACAAAGAAAAATTAAGAGGCGAATATTTGAATGCGAAACCATTTCCAAATATTGCAATTGATAACTTTTGTGACGAAGATAAACTGAACGCATTATTGAATAATGTACCAGATATTGATACAAAAAGTGCTGATTACGCTTTTTCTAAAAACAAATTTGAGAAATCTAAAATAAAGGAAATTGCTCCCGAGTTTGAAGAGTTTCACACTGCCATGACTTCAGATAGATTTAAGGCTCTGTTACAATTCATTACAGGCGAAGATATTTTTGTAGATCCAGAATTATATGGAGGTGGAATTCACCAAGGGAAAGAAGGAAGTTTCTTGGATATGCACGTAGATTTTAACTACCACCCACTAAAGCCAACTTGGTACCGTAATTTGAATATCTTGTTGTACTTAAACAAAGATTGGAAAGAAGAATACGGAGGACATTTGAAATTGGAGCACAGTGAAACTGGAGAGAAATCTGAGATTGGAGTTCCTTTTAACAGACTAGCAATTATGCAATGTAGAGGATATACTTTACACGGTTACGACAAAATTAATTTCCCTCCTGGGAAAGCTCGTTTATCAATGGCAACTTATGCTTTTTCTATCCACGAAAAACAATTAGAATCTGCTCGTACAACTAAATGGAAGATTGAAAAGGACAAGCCTTTGAAATACATTTTATCTAAGCTTTGGGTTCCTGCAGTGAAGATTAAGAGTATGTTCTTTAAGAGTAAAACGGGAGATCATTAATTGATTAAGTTTAATGAAAAAGAAAAGGGAGATTCAACAATGTTGAATCTCCCTTTTTAAGTTTTGCTTAGTAAATTCCTAAAACCTCCAATCATACGTATCAATCTCGCTTAAGCAAGCTACAAGAATATCAATACTTCCTTTAATGTCTTTCTTATTCGCCATTTCTATAGATTGGTGAATGTGACGAGTAGGAATTGAAACTGCACCTGCAATAGAACCTCCTGGTGTCATTCTTTGTATTCCTGCAGTATCAGTTCCTCCAGCAGTTAATATTTCTGGTTGCCAAGTAATTTTGTGCGCATCAGCTGTTTTCTTCATGAAAGAAACCATTCTGTGATCACAAATAGTTTGCGAATCCATTATTTTGATAGCCGTTCCTTTTCCAAGTTCAGTTACTTTTTCATGAGCAGCAGCTCCAGGAACATCAAATGCAATAGTTGTATCTATTCCAAAACCAAAATCTGGATTAATATTTAATGCAGAAACATTAGCTCCTCTTAAACCTACTTCCTCTTGTACAGTAAATACTGCATACACATCATAAGGAACTGTTTTAAGCTGTTTTAAAACCTCAATAAGGATGTAAACAGAAACTCGATTATCTATAGATTTACAGTTCACACAGTCGCCCATTTCTATCAATTGTCTTTCTCTTGTAATAGGATTTCCAATCTCAATATACTTTTCCACTTCCTCTTTTTCCATTCCCATATCAATAAAGTAATCCGTAGTTTTTGGCACTTTATTTCTTTCTTCGGCAGTCATTACGTGTATTGGTTTAGAGCCCATTACGCCCATCAAATCTTTTTTACCGTGTACAATTACTCTTTGTGCAGTTAGTGTTTTTGGATCAAATCCTCCAAGAGTATGAAAACGTACAAATCCATTATCATCAATATGAGTAACAATAAATCCAATCTCATCCATGTGAGCGCCTAACATTACTTTTTTAGAACTGTCCTTTCCTTTTTTGATAGCCGTAACATTTCCTAAGTTATCAATAGAAAATTCATCTACAAGCGATTCAATTTCTCTTAATACTAATTTTCTTACTCTGTTTTCAAATCCAGGTGCTCCAGCAGTTTCACAAATTTCTGCAAGTAATTTTACGTCTATCATAAGGTTAAATTTTTGGTTTTCGGAACAGTAAATATTGCCCGATAATAATTAATAAAGTACTAAATATGGTGCTTAAAAGTGTTTTTAATAAAATTACTGGAATCCTAGAAAATGAAAACTCTTCTAGTAAAAATAACCAAAAGAAAAATCCTGATAATAACAATACTGTGTAAGTAGTATACTTTTGTAAATCCTCGGTATATACAGTCAATTCTTCTACATCTTCTATTGGGTTTTGACTTTGTAATCGCCTAAGTAAAAATGGTCTTAAATAAGCTAAAAACAAACATGCTGATGCATGAATTCCTCCGGAATCTTTAAACATATCCATTGTTAAACCTAAAATAAGTGCAACTATAAGTAATAAATAGTTAGACGTATTAATAGGAAAAGTAAGCAGGAATGAAACATAGATTACCAATGAAATATAATTCCCCATAAAGCCTAAACTCACTTGGTCAACAACAAGTAACTGAATTAATATCAGAATCAAAAATCGGAGAATATTTACTATAATTAATCTCATTATGGCAAAATATTTTGAATAGAATCCAATTCTTCTTTATAAAGATTCTCTATTAAAAAAACATGATTAATCACATTAAAATCTACTGAGGTTTTAACTTTAAGAAGCCAATTATTACTCCCTATTTGTTTTTGTTTTTTTTCAATAACCCCTACAGTTTCTCCCTTAGGGAAAATTCCTGCACCTCCTTGTGTTACTATGGTGTCTCCTACTTCTAGTTTATAATAAACAGGAATTCCTTTTACAGAGACTACATTAACTCCATCATTAAAATCCCAAAAAAGTGTTCCTTGGCAACTATCTCCTTTAGGAATTACTGGTAAATTTAATTCAGTATTCAATAGGCTCATTGCGGTAGAAAAATGTCCAGAAACATTACGAGTAAATCCAATAATTCCTTTGGAAGAAACTACACCCATTTCTGGTCTTATTCCTTTATTTCTTCCTACATCCATTGTAATGGTGTTCTTCTTTTTATTAGTGGTATTGTTTATTACAACTGCTGGCTGAAACAAATATTGCTTCTTATAAATATCATCTATAACCTTAATCGAGTTACTCGAAACTATGGTATAATTATGAAAAGATTCTTGCTTTAGCTGAGCGTTTTGAGTAGCTAGTATATTATTCTCATTTCTTAAATTCCAATAAGAAGAAAATTGATTTTTAAGAGTATAAAACCAGCCTGAAACTTTTGCGCTAGAGTTTAAAATACCAGATTGTTGATAATCAGTTTTGGCAACAACTACATTAAAAACAATGAGTTGAAGCACAATAAAAAACAAGAAAAATTTAATTATATTAAAAAACAAGAATAAATTTTTCATGAGTACAGGAAGATATTATGAGTTAGTAAAAATTAAATCCCTTTCATTAAAAACTGAAATTTTTCAATGTTTTGAAGAGCAATTCCTGTTCCTCTTACAACAGATCTTAACGGTTCGTCCGCTACATGAATTGGCAGTTGAGTTCTTAAAGAAAAACGTTTGTCAAGTCCTCTAAGTAATGAACCTCCTCCTGCAAGATAAATACCAGTTTTGTATATATCTGCAGATAATTCTGGTGGAGTCATTTCTAAAGCAGATAAAATCGCTTCTTCAATTTTAGTTAATGACTTATCCAAAGCTCCTGCAATTTCTTTGTACGAAATAGTAATTTCTTTTGGAATTCCTGTCATCAAATCTCTACCTCTTACGGCATAGTCCTCTGGTGGATCATCCAATTCAGTTGATGCGGCACCAACCTCAATTTTAATCATTTCAGCTGTCCTTTCACCAATTAATATATTGTGTTGCCTTCGCATGTATTCCTCAATATCAGCCGTAAAATCATCTCCAGCTACTCGTATCGATTTATCACATACAATTCCTCCAAGTGCAATAACAGCAATCTCAGAAGTTCCTCCACCTATATCAATAATCATGTTACCCATAGGTTCCAAAACGTCAATTCCAATTCCAATTGCAGCAGCCATTGGTTCGTGAATTAAATAAACTTCTCTTGCTCCAGCATGCTGAGCCGAGTCACTTACTGCTCTCTTTTCTACTTCTGTAATTCCTGAAGGAATACAAATCATCATTCTCATTTTAGATAAACTAGAAAACATTGACTTCTTTTCTTGAGTCATTCTAATCATACCCTTTATCATTGCTTCGGTAGCTTTATAATCAGCAATAACTCCGTCTTTCAATGGTCTTATTGTTTTGATGTTCTCATGGGTTTTACCATGCATCTGCTGTGCTTTCTTACCAATAGCAATTATATTGTCTGTTTTAATGTCAATTGCAACAATAGAAGGCTCATCTACAACTATTTTACCGTTTTGGATAATAATTGTGTTGGCCGTTCCCAAGTCAATCGCAATTTCTTTTTGAAATAAGTTAAATAACCCCATTCTTATTTTAATGTTTAAAGTGTCTGGTTCCCGTAAAAACCATTGATATATTATTTTCATTACAGTAGTCAATAGACAATTTGTCTTTGATTGAACCTCCTGGCTGTACTACTGTTTTTATTCCCTCATTTCCTGCAATCTCTACACAGTCTGGAAAAGGGAAAAAGGCATCTGATGCCATTACTGCTCCATTTAAATCAAATCCAAAGGATTTGGCTTTATGTATTGCTTGGTTAAGAGCATCTACTCTAGAAGTTTGACCTGTTCCACTTGCTAACAACTGACCATTTTTAGACAAAACAATCGTGTTAGACTTAGTGTTTTTACAAATCTTACTTGCAAACTCTAGGTCTACTTTTTCAGTTTCTGATGGGGCTTTAGTCGTTACCAACTCAAAGTTTTCTTTTCTATCAGTAATTCCGTCTTTGTCCTGAACCAAAACTCCGTTTAAGATAGTTCTAAATTGCGTCTTTGGCAAATTAAACTCTTTCTGTACGAGTATGATTCTATTTTTCTTTCCTTTTAGAGTCTCTAAAGCATCTGATGAATAAGAAGGTGCAATTACAACTTCACAAAATAAATCGTGTATTTTAATAGCTGTTTCGTTATCTATTTCTTTATTAGAAATTAAAACTCCTCCAAATGCAGAAACCGGGTCACCAGCTAAGGCATCAGAGTAAGCTTCTGAAATTGTTTTTCTTGAAGCAATTCCACAAGCATTGTTATGTTTCAAAATAGCAAAAGTTGGATCCGCATCTTGAAATTCAAGAATTAAGTTTACAGCAGCATCAACATCTAAAAGATTATTGTATGACAACTCTTTTCCGTGTAATTTATCGAAAAACTGATTAAGTTCTCCATAAAAAGTTCCTTTTTGATGTGGATTCTCTCCATATCTTAAACTCTGCTTTTCGGTAATGCTCTGTTTAAAAGCCGATTGCTCGTTATTATCAAAGTAATTAAAAATATGAGTGTCATAGTTAGATGAAACCTGAAATGAGTCTTTAGCGAACTCTTTTCTATCTTCTAAAGAAATAGCTCCATTACCTTCATTAAGCTTATTTAATAACCTATCGTATTGCGATACAGATGAAACAATAGTTACATCATTAAAGTTTTTAGCTGCAGCTCTAATCAAAGAAATCCCTCCAATATCAATTTTTTCTATAATGTCTTGTTCGCTAGCACCAGATTTAACTGTTTCCTCAAAAGGATATAAGTCAACAATAACGAGATCTAACTCAGGAATTTCAAATTCTTTTATTTCCTTCTTATCACTTTCGTTATCTCTCCTTGTTAAAATTCCACCAAATACTTTTGGGTGCAGTGTTTTTACTCTCCCTCCTAATATTGATGGGTAAGATGTAAGCTCCTCTACAGGCACAACTGATATACCTTGATCCTCTATAAACTTCTGAGTTCCACCAGTAGAGTATATTTTTACTCCTAGCTCATCAAGCTTCTTTACTATTGGTCCTAATCCATCTTTATAAAAGACAGATATCAAGGCAGATTTAATTGGTTTTTGGGACATTATTTCTTCATTTTTCACAAAGATAGTCATATCTAGTGGTTTTTTGGAATATATAAGCCTTTAAATGAATAAATATATGCACCTGTCAAAGTCAAGCTCCAATTGGCTTTCGAAGAAAATTATGAATCAACTATTAACTTTATTTATCTTTTTTTTGAAGTTTCTTGTTTGCATTCTAAAAATATCTATATATTTGCAATCCCTAATGGAAAAAAGGGCAATTAGCTCAGTTGGTTCAGAGCACCTCGTTTACACCGAGGGGGTCGGGGGTTCGAATCCCTCATTGCCCACAAAATTAAAGCTTCAGTTTTCACTGAGGCTTTTTTTATACGGTAAACTTTCCTTTAAAAAAGGCATAAAAAAAAGCCTCAATCTTTCGGTTGAGGCTTTTAAATTTTAATTACGTTTTACAAATTACTTTGTAATCGTCATTTTTTTAGTAATCGTTTGTCCGTTAACAACTAAAGAGTAGAAATAAATTCCTGCATTTAAATCATTAGTGTTAATTTCAATTGTATGAGTTCCAGCACTTCTGTTACCTTCTACTGAAGAAATAACTTTTTTACCTGTTACATCAATCATTTCGAAAGATACATCTGCTTGGTTTTCTAATGCATACTTAACTGTTGTAAATCCTGTTGATGGGTTAGGATAGTTTTGAAACAAAGTTGCTCCATTTTCAAATTCATTAACTCCTGCAGTTGCATTATTAGTTTGACTAATTCTAACGTTCATGTCATACATTTGGTATGGGTGATCTCCTACAAATAAGAATGGTGGAGTAAAGTAAGTTCTAGTTCCATATCTTGAGCTAAACTGAAATGGACTTCCTCCTTGAGAAGAGTGGCTATTAAATGCTCCACAGTTTTGATCTGGTCCAGCTCCAATTGGGAAAGTTGTACTAGCTCCTAAAGGAGTCGAATAAAGTACTCTAATACTGTTAGAGTTAGAAAACAAAGTATCAGTTGCCTGAGAATAAGAAGCTTTTCCTGAAACAAAGTGTATTGAAATTCCAAATATTCCATTGTGTGTATTACTAATAGTTAAATTAGAAGCTACTTCGAAAGCATGTAATCCATTTGGTAAAGTATCATTGAAAAAAGCGTTATTCAAAGGAATTTTGTAAACCGCTAAAGCTCCGTCTGCTTCTACTTTAGTTTTAGTTTGGTAATCAATAATTAATTTAGTTGAATCTGGATTGCTTATCCAAAATCCTCTTGTGTAATTACCATTATCGTCAGCATAAACTGCAATTACAGCAGTATCAACAACAGTCATATCTAACCTATTGTAGTAACCTTGTATTGTAATTGAATCAATTGTAAAATCTTCATCACCAGCAAATGGTTGTAAAGCTGGATCAAATACTTTACCAGCATCTGTAGCATATAAACCACCTAAATCAAATGTTTGCGCTACTGCGTGCAACCATGCAGAAGATGTACTACTTGTGAAAGCGATCATAACATTAGTATCTGGGAAAATTGGATTAGTTAATCCTAAACTTTGGCTAGATGCAGTTCCCCACCAATCAGTAAGTAAGTCAATTGCACTAATGTTTTCATCAATAGTAGTTGCTCTATTATTAGAAACTTTAAAAGATGTACCTCTCAAGTCTTTGTAAGTTTGAGTGATTACCTTATCGTTTGTTGCTACGTGACCTGTTTCGGCAATTTTTTGAGCCTTAACTGGTGCTTGAGCAAAAAGTCCAGCAACAAACAAAGTTGTTGTTAGTGTTAAGTAAATTTTTTTCATTTGTATTGTTTTTAGATTTGTTTAATGTAGTATCAAATATAATGGATATTTTTAACAAAAGCATAATTCTTATCGAATTTTTTCCTAATTTAGTTATCTAGAATTAATAATTAACACTTTCAAATTATGAAAAAAACATTACTTTCAATTTTGTCACTATCCCTAACTGCAGGATTATTGGCTCAATCAACATCTAATATTATACCAAATACATCAGTTGATGTAGCGGTAAAGAAAACATCAGTTGCTGATGGCTCTGAGAATATTGGACCTGTTGCAACTCAATCATCTGTTAGAACACTATCTAGTGATGTGATTGGTACAACTGTGTATGATTTACAAACTAACGGAACTGCACAGAGAAGAATTTTCAATCACTCTGACGGAACTATTTCTGCAACTTGGACAATGGATAATGGTGCAACTCCTTACACTAATAGAGGTGCAGGTTATAATTATTTTAACGGGACTGCATGGGGAGCTAACCCAACTACTAAAGTTGAAACTACAAGAAATGGATGGCCAGCAATGGCATCTGGATCTGGAACTGAAATTATTGTTAGTCACTCTGGAACTGGAGGATTAACCTTAAATAAAAGAAGTACTAAAGGAACAGGAGCTTGGACGGAATCAATTATTCCATCATTTGCAACTCCAACTGGTTATGATGTTTTATGGCCTAGAGCTGTAGTTGGTGGTGCTAATGATAGTACTATACACGTAATCTCAATCTTAAGAAGTTCAACTACTGGTGGTCCAGATTACAAAGGACTTTCTAGCGCATTAGTTTATTACAGATCTAAAGATTTAGGTGTAACTTGGGATATTCAAGATTCTATTTTACCTGGATTAGATTCTTCAGTTTTTACTTTTGTTTCAGCTGATGCTTATTCTATTGACGCAAATGGAGATGTTATTGCATTTAGTACTTTTAACTCATGGGGTGATGTACTTGTATACAAATCAACTAATAATGGAGATAGCTGGGCAAGAACAATTGTAAGTGATTTCCCAATTAATAAATATAGAATTGATGATGGTTCTGATTTTAACAATGACGGAGTAATTGATACAATTCGTTCATGTGATGGATCTGGTTCTATTGTTGTAGATCAAAACAATAAGGTTCATGTATTTTACGGAATCGTAAGAGTTTTAGATGCTGATACTACAGATGATGGAACTTCTTATTTTCCTGGAACAAATGGATTGGATTATTGGAATGAAGATTTTGGTCCAGATTCTACTCAAACTATCACTGGAATGTTAGATTTAAACTTAGACGGTACTTTAAATACTGTTGCCGGTGGGACACTACCTTCATACCAAGTGGGGCTATCTAGTATGCCAACTGCTGGTGTATCTGCAAGCAATACTATTTATTTAGCTTATTCTTCAATGAATGAAACGTATGACAATGGTTCTCAGAACTACAGACATATTTACTTGATGAAATCTAATGATGGAGGGGCAACTTGGTCTGACCCAGAAAACTATACTCCTGATTTCGCATTCGATTTATACGAAAGTGTATACCCTTCTATGGCTAAAAGAGTAGATGGAAGTGTACACATAGTTTACCAAAGAGACTTTGCACCAGGTCATTCTATTTCTGGAGATTTAGATCCTGCATCATTTAATGATATCGTTTATTTAAAGATTGACACAGTATTGGCTGAGCCAATTGCTTCTGTAAACGAAATTTCAAATGACTTTTCTGTAAACTTATTTCCAAACCCAACTACTGATGTCCTTAATGTAAGAATCAGCAGTGCTTCAAATAAAGCTGAAAAAATCAATATTACTTTGGTAGATGCTTTAGGAAGAACGGTTTCTTCTTTTGGAGAAAACTTTAACGGAAATTCTGGAACATTTACAATGAATGTTTCTTCTATTGAAAATGGAGTATATTTCGTTAGAATGGAATCAGAATCTGGAATCGTAACGAAATCATTCGTTAAAAAATAATCTATAAACAGACTTTAATTCTGTAATTTGAGCCCTTCTATTAAGTTAGTAGGGCTCTTTTTTTTATCTTTGATTTTGAACAAAACTATATGTTACCAAAAATTTCAGCAGTAATTATTACTTATAATGAGGAGAAAAATATCGGAAGATGTTTGGCTTCACTGCAAGGAATTACTGATGAAATTGTAGTTGTTGATTCTCACTCTACCGATAGAACTAAAGAAATTTGTTTGCAGTATGATAACGTTAATTTCGTAGCTATTGATTGGAAAGGTTATTCTGATGCTAAGAACTACGGCAATAGCATTGCTAAGCACTCATGGATTATTTCACTAGATTCTGATGAAGAGTTGAGTGAAGAGCTTAAAACCAACATTAAGTCTTTGCAATTAGACGAAGAAACTGCCTATGAGTTCAATAGACTAACAAATTACTGTGGTAAGTGGGTGAAACATTGCGGTTGGTATCCAGATATTAAAGTACGCCTTTTTAATAAATCGAATACTTCATGGGAAGGAGTTGTTCATGAAAAACTGGTTTATGCAAAACCGATTGCTACAAAATTAATTCCTGGCGACTTAAATCACTATTCCTATTACACTGAACAAGAACATCTTGATAGATTAAAAAAGTACGCTAAACTATCTGCTGAAGAAAAATTTAAATCAAAAAAAGGAAGCAAAAATTACAAAATAATATTTAGCCCAATTTTTAAATTCATTAGTGTTTTCTTCTTTAAACTGGGATTCCTTGATGGAATTACTGGATTTAAAATTGCTAAAAATGAGGCTAAGTATAACTATTGGAAGTACTCAACTTTAAAAAAATTATATCAGACTAACGTCTAACGAAATCATTATGTTGAATTTCTGAAAGCGTATCAAATATTTCTTGGCTATCCAAAGAGGTAACAAGCTTCATTCTGTAAGGCTTAAAATCAGGAATTCCTTTAAAATAATTAGCGTAATGCCTTCTCATTTCTACAATTCCTTCGTGTTCTCCTTTCCACTCTAGCGACATGGAGAAATGTTTTTTTACCACCTCTACTCTTTCGGTAATTGTTGGTAAAGCTAAATCTTCTCCTGTTTTAATAAAGTGCTTTACTTGGTTAAAAAACCAAGGGTTTCCAATACTTGCCCTGCCAATCATTACCCCATCAACTCCATATCGGTTTTTATATTCTACCGCTTTCTGAGGAGAATTAATATCTCCATTTCCAAAAACAGGAATATGCATTCTAGGGTTATTTTTTACTTCAGAAATAAGAGACCAATCAGCCTCTCCTTTATACATTTGCTTTCTAGTTCTACCATGAATAGAAATAGCTTTAATACCCACGTCCTGAAGTCTTTCAGCAACCTCAACAATATATTTAGTATTATCATCCCAACCTAATCTTGTTTTAACTGTAACTGGTAAATGGGTAGAATTCACAATTTCTTTTGTCATTTCTACCATCTTAGGTAAGTCTTGTAAAATACCAGCTCCAGCTCCTTTTCCAGCTACTTTTTTAACTGGACACCCATAATTAATATCAATAATATCTGGGTTGGCTCCTTGAGTTACCTCAGTAGCTTTTCGCATAGAATCTATGTTAGATCCAAAAATTTGAATTCCAACAGGACGTTCGTATTCGAAAATATCGAGCTTTTTAACACTTTTGGCAGCATCTCTTATCAATCCCTCAGAAGAAATAAACTCGGTATACATTAAATCTGCACCATGTTGCTTACACAATGCTCTAAACGGAGGATCACTTACATCTTCCATTGGAGCGAGTAATAAAGGGAATTCCCCAAGTTCTATGTCTGCAATTTTTACCAATTTATTTTTCTTGTAGTATTAATTTGTGGCAAATATAATACCTTTGATTCTATGGTTTTAGAATTTCTTCGAAGAAAATATGGTTTACAGCTTTTAATGTTTCTATTAATCGCTTTTCTGTGTTGGATTTTTTTACAAATTATTGGCATTGTAGTAATCATAACTTTTGCTGATATTAGCATTTCTGACTTAACCCAAGCTAATTTAGTGGGAGTTTTAAAAAACTATGAAGATGGGTATTTCGTATTATTTACTTTGCTAATTACGCAAAGTATAGGATTATTTATCATTCCAAGTTTAATTTTTGCTCGATTAATTAGAGATTCGAACCAACCTTTTTTACCGTTTCCAACTAAACGATTAGGTCGCTTTGTATTACTTCTTCCAATTTTTGTTATTGCAGGCATTGTACTAGTAAGTTTTATGGGTCAACTAAATATGAAACTCGATTTGCCTCAATATTTTCATGATATGGAAACTCAAGCTACTGAAACTATTAATTATCTGCTTTCGTTTAATAGTACTTCGCAACTTATTACTACAACCATACTTATGGCAGTAGTTCCTGCTATTGGAGAAGAGTTGTTTTTCAGAGGGATACTTCAACAAATAATAGCAAAATGGACCAAAAGTAATTGGCAAGCCATATTGATTACAGCTTTTATATTTAGTGCTATTCACTTTCAGTTTTTAACTTTTCTTCCGAGATTTTTTATGGGAATTATGTTGGGTTATTTATTGGTTTGGTCTCGTTCTTTGTGGGTTCCAATTTTAGCTCATTTTTTACATAACTTCATTAGTATTCTTGTGGGGATTCAAACTGCTGATAATACTTTGGAGACTCCTGAAGCTATAAACCTATGGTTAGTTCTTGGCTCTACAATTGTTTTAATAGCAATTAGTTATTGGTATTACACCTCTTATAAAAAAGACTATGTTCCAGAAAACTAGAGGTGTTTTATTAAAGAAAACTAAACTTGCTAATGGAGGTTTGGTTTTAAAATTCTATACAGAGGAGTTTGGAGTAAAATCATTTATTGGACGAAGTTCAAAAAAAGCAAAAAACACCTTTTTACCTTTAAGTATTGCTTCTTTTTCTGCTTACGCTAATCCTAAAAATCAGCTAAACAATATTAAAGATTACGAAACAGAATATGCTTTAAGAGAGATTTATCAAGACATTTACAAATCGAATATTTTAATATTCCTGAATGAAATATTGAACCATGTTATTCAAGAAGAGGAAAAAAACACTAATAAGTTTAACTTTTTAATTAAAAGTATACTTGAACTAGAAACTCAGCCTCTTTCAATGGATTTTCATCTAATATTTTTGATGCAATTCACGTCTTATTTGGGACTTGACCCTGATATGGAGAGTAAAGGAAGTTATTTTGATTTTGCAGAAGGTCAAATTAAAAGCTCAATCCCTACGCATGTTCACTTTTTTGACGAAAGTGAGACTCTTCTTTTTAAACACTTACATGAATTAGCTTTTGAAGATGGGGTTTTGACTCAATTTACTAATCAATCGCGTAAGCGTGCTTTACAATTAATTGTTACCTATTATAGGTATCATACTGACATGAGAGAGTTAAAATCCCTCCCTGTTTTAGAAACTGTTTTTGGTTAAAATTCTAACTCGTAAACCGATCTTCCTCCAAAAATACCAAAGCCATTTTCTACATTGGTGAACACCTGAACTGGCTCAGCAAAAGGATTTCCATCAGTATTTCTGAAAGCTTCATAGGATTTTGTATAGTTGTAAGTAGCCTCTGAAAAAGAATAAAGTTTTAACTTACTTACATAGTATTCGTTCGGATTTGCTATGAAAAAATAAGTGTAGTCAAATGATAATGTAGTTAGTTCCCCATCAATTAAATTATCTTTAAAAGTGAGTGTTTGTGAAAAGTTGTTAGTTCCGCTATTATCAACTAATGGATTGGTAGAATTTATAAAAGGTTCATAAACATCTAACAAAGTAGTGTCAAAACCTCCAGAGGTATTAGAGAGAATAGTATATCTGGAAATCTCTAATCCCAGCCCATAGTAATTATTACTCCCTGCCGGGTCTTGGAAAGTAACATCAAATGTAACGACATTTTCATTAAACGAATTTATACTGGTATCAGTACTTACTCTAATAATAGGAACTGAAACTGGACAAATATCCTTTGCTGATACTGATTTATAATTTAAAGCCGACACTTCAACTCGATATTCTTTGCCACTAATTGGAGGAGAAACGAGCCCAAGAGGAATATATTTTTCTCCGTCATATGTTAGATTGGTAACAAGGCTAGTGCCTTCATAAATTGATACGTTTGCTCTGTCAACATCCATTAACTGACCATTATCCAGGACACTAAGGCTTCTGGTTACTTTAACCTCCCATCTTTTTTGATTGTCGAATAATGAGTTAACAACAAGCTTAGATGTTTTAGTGTCTTCATCCAACTCCAAAACTTTTTGGCAAGAAATAAAAGTAGAGACTATTAATAATGATATGATAATATTTTTCATAGTTCTAAAATTTAAAATTATAACTAAATGATGGTAGTACAGGGAATAAACTAATTTGTTTTAGCACTCTTTCATTATTTTCGAATCCGAAAAACAAATAAAATGGATTTTGTCTACTATAGGCATTATACAATCCAAAGCTCCAAGTTCGCTCACCTCTTTTGAGTTTAGTATGGATATTCACTCCTAAATCTAGTCGGTGGTAATTAGGCATTCGGTAATTATTTCGTCCATCAATGTGTACAATTTCATTAGTGAAAAAATTACTGTTTCCAGCTCCACTATACCTTTCCAGCCCCAATGTTGTTGCGTTTCCTGTCCCATAAACAAATACTGCACCTACATCAATCCATTTATCTCTTCCTTTTTTATCTACTTTTTTGTTAAACTTATGGGTAACAGCTACTCCAAGGTCGTGTCTCCTGTCGTATTTATAAGGGAAAACTTCACCAAAATTGATATTATCAAACTGTCTGTTGGTCCAGGATAAAGTATAACCAATCCATCCAGTAGTTTTCCCAAGTTTTTTCTCTATCAAAAACTCGCCTCCGTAGGACCAACCTCTTCCCGACTCTACTTTATCTTGCCAATCGGTTTCTGAACCAAAAAAAGAAGCTCCATCTTTGTACTCTATAAGGTTATTCATCCATTTGTAGTAACCTTCAACACTCACTTCGTATTTCTCTTTTAAAGTTTTGGCCACTCCAATTGCAATTTGATCCGAAGTTTGTGGTGCAATTCTATCAGTTGCAGGAACCCATAAATCGGTTGGTAAACCAATTGATGTATTTGTAAGTAAATGAAGAAACTGTGCCATACGAGCATAAGAAGCTTTAACACTCATTGTCTCATTTAATAAATATCTCCCAGAAAAACGTGGTTGAAAACTTAAATAGCTGGTGTTATTTACAAAAAATGCCGATCCATGAAGTCCAATGTTTACTTTTAATAATTCACTTATTTTTAAATCATCTTCAATGTAAATACTGGCTTCATGAGCATATTGATTTCTTGAACCAAAAGAGGTGTCAATGGATCCAGCTGCCTCAGTAGATTTAAATTGATTTACGCCTGGACTAAATGTGTGATAAGTATTTCCTATTCCAAATTTAATATAGTGATTAGGGGAAGGAACAAAATCAAAATCAACATTTCCTGACCAATCCTCAATTCCAGAAATATAGTTGAAGCTAAATGAACTCGTATTATCTACTCCAGGTCCTTTTTCGGTTGAAGTTTCTGAAAAACCAACATTGAAATTATACTTACTATATCTAAGTGTGGTATTAACAAATAGCTTATCATTTATTATGCTATTCCATCTTAATGCAGCAATAGCATTTCCCCATTTCAATATGTTCTCAGTATCAAATGTATTTTCAATTGCATTATTAGTAAAACTTTCTTGAGAGTTGGCATAAAATTTATCATTTCCAACATAGGTACTCAAGAACAGTCTATTATTGTCATTTATCTTGTGATTGATTTTTGCATTCAGATCATAAAAATAATATCCTGCCAATAAATCAGTTCCTTGGCTTCTGGCTGCTGCTTTTATTACTGGCCTAGCCAAAAGGTCAATGTAAGTTCGTCTTGCTGAAATAATAAAGGAAGTTTTATCTTTAATTATTGGTCCTTCAAAAGAAAAACGTGAAGCAATTAACCCGATAGAACCTTCGCCATGAAATTCTTTTTGGTTCCCTTCTTTCATCCTAATATCAATTACAGATGACAATCTACCTCCATAACGCGCAGGAAAACCTCCTTTTATTAATTGAACAGAGTTAATAGCATCTGCATTAAAAACCGAAAAGAAACCGAATAAGTGAGATGCATTGTAAACAGGAACACCATCTAATAATATTAAATTTTGATCTGGTCCTCCTCCTCTAACATATAAACCACTTGAACCTTCACTACCGGATTGTACTCCTGGCAAAAGTTGAATGGTTTTCATAATATCTTGTTCACCCAAAAATACTGGCAATGATTTTACTTTTTCCATTGATACATCAACCGTACTCATTTGTGTTCTCTCCTGAATTTTTTCAGATTCAGTACCTACCACAGTAAATTCGTCAAGAGTAGAATTTGCCTTTAGCTCAATGTTTATTCTAAGATTTGTATCGAGCTTAATAGTTTTAATTACAGATTGATATCCTACATAAGAAAATCGAATTTGAACTTCTCCTTTTGGTAATGTGAAACTGTAAAACCCATATAAATTAGAGGAAGTACCAAACGAGGAGTTTAAATCAAGAACTGTAGCTTGAATAAGTTTTTCTCCCGAACCTGCATCAGAAATAAAACCAGAAATAGTGTAATCTTGAGAAAAAGAAAAAGTGCTAAAAACTGATAGTAAGAGTGTTAAAAAGAGATTTTTCATTGATTTAATTATCTATTAATAAAATAAAAGTAGCTTTAATATTTAAGTTTATAATAAAGTAAATTGTTAAAAAAAGATTCTTGATTAAATCAAACAACTCAATTTATACTCTTTTAGTATTCCTCTAATCAATTTATTGAAAGAATTAGTTTGCGAATAGTATCTTTGATAAAATCATTCTTTTATGAAAACAATTTTTAGAATTTTTGTCCTTTTTACTCTATTAGCCTGCTCGAATCAAAAAGATTCTAACAAGGCTAAAACTCTTGAAGTAATTGAAGCTGAAAAACCTTTGGTTAAACTTCCTAAAAACATCATTTTAATGATTGGTGACGGAATGGGTATTTCACAGATTACTGCGGGATTGTATGCTAATGGAAATAAACTGAACCTAGAAAGATGCAAAGTAATTGGACTTATTAAAACGAATTCCGAAGACGATTTGATAACCGATTCAGC
>CALLII010000139.1 GCA_938009745.1 uncultured Flavobacteriales bacterium | reverse complement strand
TTTAGACATTGCTGTGAAATCAACTACTTCTTTTTCGCAACTACTACAAAATCTCCCTTTGTCAGTAGGAGTCATTTTGTTCCAATTTTCATGACAAGGTTCTGGGATTTTGATTTTCATAGGATTGTTTTATACTAAGATGATAAACTGAATAAATTCCATAAAATTAATTTGCCACCCAATTAAATCCAGATTGCATTATTGGTGAATTAGATATATCAAGTTTATTTAATTGCAAATTTAATGGCTTTGAAGAAATTGTACCTTCAATCCAAGTTATCGAATTGTCACTAAATTTATAACTCAATGTAAACCGTTCTTTGGTTCTATAATCAAAAATCAACATCTTATTATTTATTGCATCAAATTCCATTTTAAAATCTTGAAATTCGTCTTTTTCATTTTGAAAAATTAAATATCCATGCCTGTGAATAAATACATTTTTTAATCCCATTTCGTTTTCATTTATCGAATAAGCTCCATGGAATTTTGGCCTCTCAAAAGTATCATCATTAAAGTTTCCTGTTTGTAAATAAGGTAGAAATCCTTCTGCCAAAAAAAGGAAAACAATCCCTGCTTTTAGCATCCATTTTTTCAGCTGGAATTTGACTAAAATCTCTTCTTCTTTTTTAGGCTTTTGTATGTTCTCTTTTTGAGTAAATACTTCATACAGAAAATTAAGATAAGGACTCAATAAAATTAAAAAACTAACTAATAAAAATAAGCTATAAACCTTAACCGAAATATCAAAACTAAAATTTACAGCAACCACATTAATCATGATTCCAGTTCCTAAAACTATTGCTAATAACCTTGTTTTCTTAAACCATAAAAATACAGCAACTAAAATTTCAGCTCCACCCAAAAACATAGAATAACTTCGCGAAACTCCCATTGTACTCCAATACAAAATATCCTTAGATAAATCTTTGAGTGGAGTGAAAAGCGAATTGGATTCTGGAAAGAAAAATTGAGCTTTAAACATTTTGTCTAAGCCGTAAATTAACAGCTGTAACGATAAATAAAGAATTAAGCTATTAATGAGATAAGGTCGTAAATTTACTTCTTTATCCTTAAGTAATACTTTAAGAGGTAAAGTTACTAGGAAAGAAATCCAAATTAGATTAAAAACATGAATATAAAGTCCCAATGAATCAGAAGAAATTTCGCAATTAAAGCCTTTATTAATTCCAAATAAATACTCCCCAGAAAATGAAACTATCTTCTCGAAAAATGGATTTACCCATTGATATATTTCTGGCAGTATTGAATACTCAAACTTAAAAGTAAGAACAAACAATAGACAAAAAACTGACAGAAAATTCCAGAAAATAGTTTTCATACTGAGTGAGAAATTAGTTGTTATTTAAGTTTAGAAACTTCCTCGTTTACTATTCTTTTAACCCCCATGAAAATAAAAATAGAGAAGCCTAAAAGTGCAAAAATAACCCACCTAATAATTGTAGAATTAGGACTTGAAGGAAGAGCTAAAATTGGGATAAATTCTTTCTCGCTTTCATCAGTTTCAGAATCTGTTTTGGACTGCTCCTTTTTCACTTTTCGTTCACTTTTTCTATGTTTTTTTTTGGTTTCTTTTTCAGCTTTTTTCTCAGCTTTTTCCAAGTCATTTTTTATAATAATTGGATACGATTTTTTTGGCAAAGCTGGTTGAACTAATTGCCTAGTTAACGTATGATCCAAAATTGGGTAAGTCATAATAATTCTTGCATTATTTCCATCTCTAATAAAAGATCTTGAATCTCTTATGTAGTTTTTTTTCTGTTCCCAAACTTGAACTGAATCACTTATTGTTAAAAAAAGCTGAGTGTTTACTTTCGTATTATAGTGTTGGTAAACCCAAAATTCTTTAGAAACAATATCATAAACTATTGCTCCATGATTAAGATATTCTCTATAATCTCTGTCGCATCCAATCAATGAATCTTTTAAATCAAAAAAGCGCATAGTTTTACTTGCGGTATCTAATGTAACCAGAGGATATCTATGTGTTCCAGATATTAAGTAATTTAACTTTATGCTAGACTCAGGCGTTTGATATCTAACAGGGGCCATTCCAGGTCCATAGCTATTAGATTTATCCATGAACATTGTTCCAGATTTTCCACTATGACTTTTGTGAAATATTTTTTTAGTTTGTCCCCAAGATAATGAGGTAATTAATAGAAGTAAAAGGGTAGTTTTTTTCATAATTTTTGTTTTTAATACTTCTCTGTACACATGTTTTCACCAAAGGTTCATTCTAAAAACACATTAATTTTGAGAGTTAGTACAAAACACGATAATTAATTAATCGCTTTACTTACCTTTGCGCCATGGTTTCAGTAAATAATATGTCAGTGTTTTTGGGTGGGAAAGATCTTTTTGATCAAGTCTCATTTATGGTAGATAAAAAAGACCGAATTGGACTGGTTGGAAAAAATGGAGCAGGTAAATCTACCATGCTTAAAGCAATTATGGGACTTTTGCCTCCTTCTGGTGGTAATGTATCCAAACAAAAAAATGTTACTATTGGTTATTTGCCTCAAGAAATGAAGCACAACAATGGGGCACGAATCATTGATGAAGTAGAAGGGGCTAACTCCAAAATCACTATTATTGAAGACCGACTAGAGGAAATAAATGTGGCTTTACAAACCAGAACGGATTACGAAAGTGACTCGTATATGGATTTAATTGAAGAGCTAAATGACCTTAACGAGCAATTTAGTTTGCAAGGCGGATTTAACATGCGTGAAAATATCGAGAAATTTTTACTCGGTTTAGGGTTTAATTCTAATGATTTTGAACGTAAAATGAGTGAGTTCTCTGGAGGTTGGAAAATGAGAGTTGAATTGTGTAAAATATTATTGGAACAACCTGATGTTTTACTACTAGATGAACCTACAAACCACCTTGATATAGAATCTATACAATGGTTGGAGGATTTTTTAAAGAATTATAACGGAGCCATTATATTAATTTCTCACGATAGGGCATTTTTGGATTTTGTAACCAACAGAACTATTGAAATTAATGCAGGAAAAATTTATGATTACAAATTTTCGTACACTAAGTATAAGGTAATCAGAGAAGAAGAGCTTACTATACAGAAAGCTGCTGCCAAGAATCAAGAAAAATACATTAAGGAAACTGAAGAGTTAATTAATAAGTTTAGAGCCAAAAAGAACAAGGCAGCTTTTGCACAATCATTAATTAAAAAGCTTGATAAACTAGAGATTGTAGAAGTAGATCAAGTAGATGCAGGAGGACTTAACTTTAGGTTTCAGCCAGCTCCACGTTCGGGAAAATTTGCAGCAAAATTTGAAGGATTAACGAAACAATATCCTGAAAAAACGATTCTTAAAAATGCAGATTTAATGATTAACGCCCAAGACCGTATTTCGCTTATTGGGAAAAACGGAGTAGGAAAAACTACTATAATCAAATTACTAGTTGGTGATGAAAGTCACCAAGGTGGAGAATTAGAACTAGGACACAATATTTCTGTTGGTTATTTTGCTCAGGATGAAGCCGAAAAACTGGACGGAAACAAAACTATTTTTGAAACCATTGATGATATTGCAACTGGCGACATGCGAACTAAAGTGCGTAATATCTTAGGTTCATTCCTATTTAGTGGCGAAGACCAAGACAAGAAAGTAAAAGTGCTCTCTGGAGGAGAAAAAACAAGATTGGCTTTGTGTAAATTATTACTTGA
>CALLII010000138.1 GCA_938009745.1 uncultured Flavobacteriales bacterium | reverse complement strand
GTTCATGAAAAAATTTAAGAAGTACAGCAAAGAAGAAATTTTAAAACTCATTTCAGGTCTTGATATTACGGAGTTTAGCAAATATTGTCATGATGATGTAGATGAAACTGATTTACTTAATTTACTTCATGAGAAAATTCCAACCAATAAATTTCCTTGTAAAACTGTTTTGGGTATTGATATTTATCATTACAGCCAATATAAACCACTTGAACAGACTTTGATACCAATTTTGTACAAGTTAATTTATGACCGAGCAGCAGAACTTTGTTTGTCCGATTCTTCGTATTTATTTCAGCATTATACAAGCAAAGAAACTTTTCAAAAACTATTTATAAATACGGGTGATGGTGGGTTTCAAATATTTGATACACCAATTCATGCAACAGCATTTGCTATTAATTTCCAAATGATTGTTAGGTATTATAATTCGTTCAGGTATTTCCCTAAACTAAGAAAAATCATAGGCCCATTGAGTTTGAGGTACGCAATGACTCATGATCAAATTCACAAGTTAGATTCTAATTACTTTGGACCGGCTATTATTAATAATTCAAGGGTTTTAATAAAGGATTCGCTAAATAGATTTTTGCTTGATGAAAATACTTACACTTGGTTTTTGCATAAAATTAATGGAATTGAGAACTTACAAAATGTATCTATTTCGCAACTAAAAGAATTGTCTTGCTTTGCAGACTACAAAGAAGTGGATGGGGACAATCATATTTATGTAGATTCTGAAGGATTTGATTTTGAAAAAATGATAAGTTGTGACATTCAAAAAATTGGTAATATCATGGCAAAACAAACTAATTTAACTGTCTATAACCTTCACTTACAGTATAAAGGAGTTCTTGGTCAGGATAAATACAAAACCATTGTTTCCCTTGGGAATTTGAACACTTCAGGAATAAGCTAGAAGTTAATCAATACCTCAAAGTCGAATAAGTAACTTAAATTATTAATTATTACTTATTCACTATTAATCATTTATGAATTATCTCTTTTATATAAATAATAAACTATTCCATCACTCAGTCCAATTTTAGGAACTAAAACCTCTTTAATTCCACACTTTTTAAGAATTGTCAAGTAAATTTTTCCAGCTGGTACAATTACATCAGCTCTATCATAACGAAGTCTGTACTTTTCTGCTCTCTTTTCAGTTGAAAGTGATTTTAGATCATCATATATTGTCTCCATAAAGTCAGTTTTTAATGGCTTTAAATGAAGATTTCCTGAGAGTTTGAAATATCGATTAATATTTCCACCAGTTCCTATAGCTATAAAATCCTTGTCGCTATTAATTACATTATCAAGCCATTTATCTAGTTCTTCCCAGTTACTTTCATCCACTTTATCTTGCAGTAAACGAACAGTTCCTATTTTAAATGATTTAGATTCAACTCTTTTTCCTTTATTAAAAATTGTAATTTCAGTACTACCTCCACCAACATCAATAAACAGATAAGAATCAGATTTACTAATGTTTTGTGTATGAATTGTTGAGAATATCAAATCAGCTTCCATTTTACCATCAATCAAGCTAATGTCGATATCAGTTTCTTTTTTAATAATTTGAGCAATTTCATTTCCATTAGTTGCTTCTCGCATAGCACTTGTTGCAACCGCTCTAAAATCTTTTACTTCATAAATATCCATGAGTAGTTTATAGGCTTTAATAGTCTTAATAAACTTCTCTCTTTTTTCATCAGTAATAAATCCATTAGTAAATACATCTTCTCCTAATCGAATAGGAACTCGCACTAAACTAAGCTTTTGTACAGAGGTAACCCCTTCTTTTTCAATAACTTTAGCAATTAATAAACGCATTCCATTGGAGCCAATATCAATGGCTGCATATCTATCTGGGAAAATCATACTTGTTTAATTTGGTATCTATTGCAAGTTAAAAAAAACTTGAATTAACACTAAGTTTTTAGGTAGTTTCCTTTCTAATTTACTTAAATTAGAAGCCTAAACAAGATTTTCATTTTCTATAAATGGAAAGAAACAGTGAAATAAAATGAGCGAAAAAGAAACCACAATGGACTTGCCAAGATTTCTTCTTGCAGATTCAACCGAATTGCCAGATGAGATGTTCGTATTACATACTGAGTATCCTAGATTTATTATCAATTTAGTTAATGATGAGATTGAATGGTTTGATGATTTATCTAAAGATGAAGAAGATGAGGAAGAGATGATAACTATTGTTGCTCACTTAATAGAGGAAGCAAACAAGTTTTACGAGAAAGAATTAGAACACTACGAAAACGAGGACGACTAATTTATGTCAAACAGAAAATCCATAGAAAAACCTTTGCCTTCTGTTGTTGAAAACATGGAAGAATGGCCTATTTATGTCACTTACAAAAATAAAGAGGAGTTTTTACATAAAGTAAAAAAACATGTTTTAAAACATTCTAGTTGGTTGAATAAAGAACCTGATACATTAAGAAATGAGCTTAAAAACATACTGTATCAAGAGAAAATAAGACTAACCAAGACCCCTTGGAAATCAGACGACCCAAAGGAAAAACTGTTTTGGAGTGGAATTAAAAAGCAAATTCGTAACCAAAAACCAATAGAGAATCGAGGAGATACTCAAGAAGTTGATCAAGCTATATTAAATGAAATTTTGGACTATTATACGGATAAAATGGTCGCTAATTTTAAACCATCTACATTTAGATTTGCTCAAAAAGCTTTACCATTTGTATATTCTAGACTAATAAATTCTTTTCCACGAATCCTTTCAAAAATATTTAGTTCGGTTGATAAGCTTTACGACCGAATGAAAATTACAGGAGATATTGACCATATCAGAAAATTACAAGAAATGGGAACTGTAGTGGTAGTTCCTACTCATTACAGTAACTTAGATTCACCAACTATTGGTTTAAGCCTTAATAATTTAGGGCTTTCGGCATTTACTTATGGAGCAGGAATTAATTTATTTACAATTAAGACTTTATCTAAATTTATGCACAATTTAGGTGCGTACAAAGTAGACAGAAGAAGAAAACACAGATTGTATATTGAGACTTTAAAGGCTTATTCTACAGTTGCTCTTACTGAGAATGTAAATAGTTTATTTTACCCCGGAGGTTCCCGTTCTAAAACTGGGAAACTTGAAGAAAAACTAAAACTAGGATTGCTTGGAACTGTTATAGATGCTCAAAGAATTAATTTAGTAGAGAATGGAGGTAAAAAAATATTCATCATTCCTGTTACACTTAATTATCATTATGTGCTGGAAGCCAAAAAGTTAATTGAAAGCCATTTAAAAAATATGGGTAAGGAAAATTATTTAGAAGATGAAAACACGAACTCATTTGGGCTTATAAAAAGAACCTATAAAGTAATTACTTCTAACCCTGGAATGACTGTTTCTTTTGCGCCAGCAATGGATGTATTTGGAAATAGGGTAGATGAAAATGGAGAAAGCTTCTGTAAAATTGGAAATAAAGTACAAGTAGCTGACTATTTTAAATTAAATGGAAAAATTGAGCGTAATGTACAGAGAGACAGTCAATATACTCAGATACTTGGTGATAGAATTTTAGAGGAGTTTAGAGAGAATACAGTTGTTTTGTCAAGTAATTTGGTTGCTTTTGTAGCGTTTCAAATTATAAGAAAAAGATTTTCTCAATTTTCGGTTTTCGAAATTTTGAGCTTACCCAAAGATGAAACTACCATTGCTGAGCTTGAATTTAAAATTGTAATGGAGCGAATTAAAGACAGACTTATACAATTAGATAAAGAGAATAAAATATTATTGTCAGAAGACATAGATTTAAACCCGAAAGAATTAATGACAGCTGGGATACAAAAAGTAGGTTCATCACATCCTAAGTATGTACTTAGAATTAAAAAAGGTGAAATTTCTACTCAAAGTATGAAGTTATTATATTATTACCATAACAAATTAACAGGTTATGGATTAGAAGAATACGTTTAAAATATGCAAAAAGTAGGAGTCATAGGAACAGGTAATTTTGGATTAGCATTGGCTAATCTTTTATCCATAAATAGGGAAGTACTTATTTACGCTAGGAGGGAAGAGATAGCTGAAAAAATTAATACTACTCGCGAACACAAAGGACAAGTGATTAGCGAAAAAGTTGTTGCAATAAGTGATTTTGAGGAAATTACAAGAGAATGTAAACTGATTTTTCCAATCGTACCCTCTAGTAATTTTAAAGAAATGTTGGTACAGTTAAGTCCTTTTTTAACACCCGAACATATTTTGATTCATGGGACAAAAGGCCTTCATATTGAATCGGATATAAATGAAGTAGAGGAGTTACACAGAACAGAAGTACTTACCATGTCTGAGTTGATATTAAAAGAAACTTCTGTTGTTAGAGTAGGATGTATTGCAGGACCAAATTTAGCTAAAGAATTATCTGACAAACAAATAGGAGGAACTGTTGTTGCTAGTAGATACAATGATGTAATTACTGAGGGTAAAAAAGCGCTACATAGTAGTATTTTTAGAGTTTACGGATCTAACGAAGTTATGGGTGTCGAAATAGCCAGTGTACTAAAAAACTACATAGCAATTGCTGCCGGGATGCTAGAAGGTTTAGGATATGGAGATAATTCCAAAGCATTATTAATTACTCGAGGAATGGCCGAAATGATATTTTTTGGAAAGGCATTTGGGGCGGGTGAGAAGGCTTTTATGGGATTAGCCGGAATAGGTGATTTAATGGCTACTTGTAACAGTAAATTAAGTAGAAACTTTAGAGTTGGATACTTTTTAGCTCAAGGTAAAAAAGCAGACGAAATATTAGCCGACTTAAACGAAGTAGCTGAAGGAATAAAAACAATTAAAGTTGTACATCTTTTAAGACACTATAGGTTTAATTCTCCTTTGGCAGATGCACTTCACAAAGTAATTTACGAAGATTGGGATATAGAAAAAGGACTAAGCTATGTAATGAATTTGCCAGTAAGTGATGATACTGATTTTTTTAATACTAATGATTAAACCTTTATGAAACAACCGAATATACTTTTAATATATACAGGTGGAACAATCGGAATGATTGAAGACT